>JACSRJ010000311.1 GCA_014879835.1 Anaerolinea sp. | reverse complement strand
TAGTACCTCGCCACGGGGATAACTGACAGTATACTCATGGTATCAGGGAGAAGGAGGATACCATGGGACGGCAACAGAAATATCCAGTACGGTTGACGGATGAAGAACGGGAACAGTTGGGCACGATCGCACGAACGGGCAAGCACTCGGCGCGGGTGATGCGGCGGGCACAAATCTTGCTGTGGAGTGATGAAGGCAAACAGGATAAGGAGATCGTTGCCTTGCTGGGGTGTACGCCGCTGACCGTTGCCAGCATCCGGGAACGGTGGGTGAGGGAAAAGCGCTTAGAAGACCTGCCGCGTTTGGGGAGCAAGCCGATGTTGGATGCCAAACAGGAGAGCCTGCTCATTGCCTTGGCGTGCAGCGATGCCCCTGAGGGACGGGGCGAATGGACGATGCAGTTACTGGCGGACAAGTTGGTCGCGTTGAAGGTGGTGGAGCAGATTAGCGACGAAACGGTGCGGCGCACGTTGAAAAAAACAAGCTTAAGCCGTGGCAAGAGGAGCAGTGGTGTATCCCGCAAGTAGATGCGCCTTTTGTGTGGCGGATGGAGGATGTGCTTGACCTATATGCTGAACCGTATAAGCCGTGGCAACCAGTCGTCTGCTTCGATGAACGCCCCTGCCAACTGGTCGCCGACACCCTCGAACCGCTGCCCCGTCAGCCCGGACGTGCCAAGCGTGTGGATTGCGAATACGAGCGCCACGGGGTCTGCAATGCCTTTATGCTCTTGCAACCGCTGGCAGGCTGGCGGGAGGTGCGTGTGACCGAACGACGCACCAAACAGGACTTCGCGCTGGTAATGCGCGAGTTAGTCGATGTGCATTTTCCACACGCTGAGAAAATCCGGGTGGTGCTGGATAACCTCAACACCCACAGCCCCGCTTCCTTATACGAGGCCTTTCCGCCTGAGGAAGCCCATCGCTTGGTGCGTAAACTGGAATTCCACTACACCCCTAAGCACGCTTCTTGGCTGAACATGGCGGAGATTGAGTTCTCGGTCATGGTCGGACAGTGCTTGAAACGTCGTATTCCTGACCAAGCGACGTTAGCCACCGAACTGGCGGCTTATGTCAAACAACGCAATGCAGCAAATGCCACCATTCGCTGGCAGTTTGATGTCCAGCAGGCACGCTCCAAGCTTGGTCGCCTTTATCCTCAAATATCGTAGTGGCGAGGTACTAGCGTGCTGGTAAGCTCGTTGAGGTAACCATTTGGCGGCTGTCTGAAAAACACGGTGGTGGATAGATACTGCCCTCACCCCTTCTCTTCCCGATGGCGCTGAGGGCGCGACAGCGGCTTTACCTTCACCCCCCTTGTCCCACGAAACGTGGGACAAGGGGGATTCGAGACTTTGAGGGGAAACCTCTCAAACTCCCCAGTTTGGAGGAAGGGGGGGCCCTGCAAAATCATCCCCCTTCCGTCCCATAAAAAGGGAGGGTGGGCACCGCGCAGCGGTCAAGAGGGGGTGAGGGAAGATTCCTGAAGGTTATCCCTCTGTTTCCTCGTCACGGCCCTTGTCACGCAGATGGGGGTAAAGCAGCACTTCGCGGATCGAGTGGCGATCTGTAAGCAGCATCACCAGACGATCAATGCCGATCCCGACCCCGCTGTTGGGGGGCATTCCATAACGCATGGCCCGCAGATAATCCTCATCTAGCGGGGCTGCATCATCTTCTTGCTCCGCAAAAAGCTTGTTGATCTCCACGAATCGCTGCTCTTGATCAAGGGGATCGTTCAGCTCGGTAAAGGCGTTGCCCATCTCCATCCCGCTGATGTAAAACTCAAAACGTTGGACGTGCATGGGGTCACCGGGCACGGACTTGGCAAAGGGCGAAATGTCGCGGGGATAATCGTAGATAATGGTGGGCTGAATCAAGGTCGGCTCCACAAAATCGCCCAGCAGCTTTTCGATCAACTTGCCCCAAGGCAGTTCCGGCGGCAGTTCAATGCCCTTTTCGCGCATGGCCTTCTCAAGCTGTTCGGCGGTGGGGTGTTCCACATAATCAATGCCGCTCATCTCGCGGATCGCATCCCGCAGACGCCAGCGTCGCCACGGTGGGGCCAGCTCGATCAGGTTGCCGTCATAACTGATCTGGGTAGAACCGTTCACCTTTTGGGCCACAAAAGAGAGCAGGCGCTCACAAAGGGTCATGCTGTAGGTATAGTCCACATAGGCCTTGTACCACTCCAGCATGGTGAATTCCGGGTTGTGCTTAAAACTCACCCCTTCATTGCGGAAGTCGCGTCCGATCTCATACACCGAGTCGTACATCCCGACCAGCAGGCGCTTAAGGTACAGCTCAAAGCTGATGCGCAAAAACAGACTCTGATTAAGCTGGTTGTGGAAGGTGGTGAAGGGGCGGGCTGCCGCGCCCCCGTAGATCGGTTGGAGGATGGGGGTTTCAACTTCGAGAAAGCCTTCACCATCAAGAAATTCACGCACGGCACTTGCGGTGCGGGCGCGCTTGCGGAAAATCTCCCGGACTTCGGCATTGCTGGCAAGGTCTGCGTAGCGCTGACGAAAGCGTTCCTCGGTGTCACTAAAAGCGCCATAGGTCACCGTCTGACCGTCCACTTCAGCGGTCTTGACCACCGGCAGCGGACTCAGGGACTTGGCCAGCACCTTAAGCTGATTCACCCCAACGCTGATCTCGCCGCTGCGGGTGCGCATCATCTGCCCATCTACCTGAAGGTAATCAAACAAGTCTAGATCACGGCGGAACATCTCATATCGGGCTTCACCCACCGCATCAACCCGGATAAAAAGCTGAACCCGCCCGGTGCCATCTTCGAGATCAGCAAAACAGACCTTACCCCCAGTGCGGATAGAGCGAATACGCCCACATACACTGACCATCAGGGGGGCGGCGGGATCAGCACTGCTGGCCGCGGTGTTTTCTTCTTGAACCTTAAAGGCTGCGACTGCCTGTTCGATAGTATGGGTACGCGCTACAGCACCCGGAAAAGGATCAATCCCGTTCTGCTGGAGACGTTCCAGCTTATCGAGGCGTTCGCGTTCGAGCTTATTGGGCTGCCATGTCATGGGTGGATCACTCCTGTGAATCAGTCGTACTCACAAACGGTTCATGGGTTGGCGTTGTGGCATTGAGGGCACCGTAAAGCGCTGTCACCCGCTGGCTCTCAATGAAAGCGCCAATAAACAAAAACGCCTGTGCCGACGGAAGTCAGCACAGGCGCAGTGTGCGATTCCTTCAGCTTTGGGGTATCACTCGATGCTTTTGATCACGAACACAATGTCCCCATCGGGAGCTTTGACGGTCACTTTCTCACCGACCTTTTTGCCTAACAGCGCCCGCCCCATAGGGCTTTCGTTAGAGATGCGTCCATTGCGCGGGTCTGCTTCGGCTGCGCCCACAATATGATACGTCTCTTTAGTCCGTTTACCTTTTTCCTGCACCAGCACGTGATCACCCAGACTGACAGTGGCTTTATCCGCGTCCTGCTCGATGATCTGGGCGTTGCTCAGGATGTTCTCCAAGCGCATGATCTCGCCTTCAAGAAAGGCCTGTTCGGCCTTTGCATCTTCATACTCGGCGTTTTCGACCAGTTCGCCACCTTCTTCAAGTGCTTGGTGGAGACGCTCCGCGACTTCAGCGCGGCGCACATTCCTGAGGTATTCCAGACGTGCCTCCAGATCCTCCAACCCTTGTTTTGTTAAATAGTGAATCTGGTCGGACATGAACCTGCTCCCATCTAAAAATGTGATCTTGGTACCTGCACCCGGTTTCCCAAAAACAACAGACCGCCTTGAAGGGCGATCCGCTCTTTTGCTGATGCTTTGGGTCGAAGGGTAATCTCAGCATTGAGACCACCGCCCCATTTTCCGGTCGGAATTGTATCTTACCACACCCTGCACCGCTCGTTTTTTGGGCAAATGGCACGAACAGTACTGGCGCGTGTATTGTACAACACAAAGCGCCTTCGTCAAGATAGAACGGTTTTAGGGCACGTTCAATTCAGGGAGGAGAAGCGCACGGCTTCCCCCTTAAAAACGCTCACAGCGGGGAAAAGCTCAGCTTTGAGGCATCTCAATACTTCCTTGATCGAAGCGCTTGGGTGATCAACCGTTTGGTTTTAAAGCGTCGATAGGCAAACAGAATGGCCACCGCAGGCAGCCCTACCAAACCATTAACCACTTTGCCCAAGACCCCCGGCAGCAGTTCAAAGGTCACTGCGTCCGTGATCGCGCTTTGGGAGGCGGAGAGCGCCTCAAAGGTGTGCCGGTGGCGCCACGCATAAAACGGGCTTCTGAGGGCCCGATCCACAAACCCACACTGCGTTATCCCCACTTGATATGGGGTGAATTCGTCATAGATTGCCTGCCAGATCACCCCCAACGGCCCCACCAAAAACATCCGAAACTTCAGGGTGCTGCCCACCTTGAGTGGATCATCTTTTTCCAGAATCGTGACTCGGAGCGGCGGCGGGGTCAGAGCTTTTAAAGTTACGGGATCGTCGTGAATCCGCCAAACGACCTCTAGGGGCGCATTCACCACAAAACGCTGTTGATAACGAGCCATCGTTTCACCTCACTTCCGACGACGGTTTATCCCCTTGAGGGGATTCTGTTGTTCGTTCACGTAAATACTTGAGGAGCTTCTGCATGATTCCCCTCAACTCCGCCCCCACCGATTCAATTGGGGCTTGGGCCTGAGGCGCAGGATCAAGGGGCAGGGCCCGCCCTGCCACAACCCACCGGGTCTTTTGTTCGGCCGGGTTGGTCGAAACAATCCACTCGATCAGATGGCGGGCGTGGGCGGGATCATCCACGTAACACAGAGCCAGCGCCCCTCGCAGATGATCGATCTGACTTCCTAAATACGCTGGGCTAAGGTCGGTGCCCAGATGGGCTACCGGATACCCACTGCGGCGCAGCAGCAGACCGATCATGAGCAAGATCAGCTCGTTATGTTCACCGGGGATGCCTAAGGTCACAACCCTTTGCTCCATACGTGCCGGAGGTGCATTTAGGATCAAGGTCAAAAGCCACTGGCGCAAATGGGATAAAGCGAACCGTTCAATGGTTAAGGGGTAGCGGTGAGACCTACTTTGGGCCCGAATGTCCTCAAAAACAGGGCACACCATATCGGCAAGCGTGGTCTCCAACGAATAGAGTACCAGCGCCTCGGTAAGAAGCCCATCAGCACGGCCCTCATCAAGGGCGATCAGCGCTTCGGAAAGCTCACCCGCGATGGCTTGAGGCGAACGCGGACTGTGGGTCACCGAAGGGAACCCCTGAGAGGGTTGTTTGATCAGCAGACTGCCCTCATGGGATAAAACCCCCCGAAGTTGATGAATCGCTTGCCCGATGTTTAGACCCAACCGGGTTTGTTCGATCAACCACCTGATCAGGGCAAGATCACGCTCGGAGTAGAGTCGATACCCCTGAGGCGACCGCTGCGGTGAAGGTATCCCGTAACGACGTTCCCATGCGCGGAGGGTCGCCGGGGTAATTCCCGTTTTAAGGCACACAGCCTTTACATTGTAGGCTGGGTCTGTAGACAGTTCGGAAAGGTCGATTTGGGTGCTAGGACGATCCATTGGAGTCGTATCTCAAGTTGGTTTTCAACAGCTTACAAACTGATCGTATTTGGGTGCAATCCATTTGGACTTCATCGATCATAGGTGTTTTTTAGAGGTTTGCCAAATCTTTGTATATATTTTGCAGAATAACCAATGCAACCTTAGGGCACCATCCCGCAAGGCATTGGGGGGGGCAGGTGGAGAGCACGGGTGGCTTTCAACCGGACGTCGGTTTTTCGTGGGTGTGAGTCCGGAGTCGTTTGTTCCGGTTTAAGGAACCGGCCCTAACACTGACCAATCCAGACTTGAACTACGCGCCGTATAGGGGTATCTTGGACAGGGTTGTGATGGAGTCGGAAAGGACGAACCTTCATGTTTGAAATGCTTACGGAGCGCGAAGGGCGCAAGGGGGAAGTTGAGGGCAAACTTGCCCGTCTGCGCGCCCGCATGGCAGCAGCAAATATTGAGGTGATACATCTGACCCAAAACGCCAATCTGGCGTGGCTTACGGCGGGCGCTGCGACTTACATCAACGAAGCGACCGATACCAGCCCGGTCTCGCTGCTGGTGACGCCTGATAAAGCTTATGTGCTCAGTGATACCATCGAAAGCCCGCGCCTTCGTGACGAGCAAGGGCTGGAGGCGCTTGGGTTTGAGATCGTGAGCGAAAAATGGTATGACCGAGGCCATGCCCTGCTGAATCTGGCTGCAAATCGTCGGGCCATACAAGACGCCGGGGGAGGGGCGGCGATCATGCAGGAACTGCGCAGCACCCTTGTCCCAGAGGAGATCGAACGACTGCGATACGCGGGGCAGTTGGCCGCCGATGCGATGGATGAGGTGGTGCGCCTCGTCCGCCCCGGCGACTCTGAATACCTGCTGGCGGCCCGCATGGCCCAAGCAGCCCGTACCCGGGGCGGAGTCTCGATTGTGAATCTGGTGGCCAGTGATGAGCGCATCTTCCGTTACCGCCATCCCCTACCCACCCGAAAACTTGTCCAAAACTACGCGATGTTGGTGATGTGTTTCCGCTTTGAAGGCTTGATCCTTTCGCTGACCCGCTTGGTCTATTTTGGGGTCATGCCCGCCGAACTCAAAGCCAAAAAAGATGCCTGTGCGCGTATTGATGCGCGTTTGATACTGGGCACTCAGGCCGGGCGCACCTTCGCCCAGTTATTTGAGATCGCCCGGACAGGATACATGCAGGAAGGTTTCCCCGAAGCCATTGAGGAGCATCATCAGGGCGGGAGCGCTGGCTATCTGCCGCGTGAGGTTGTGGCTGCGCCTACCCTCCAGATGCCGATCAGCGTCAATCAGGCCTTTGCTTGGAATCCCTCGATTCAAGGGGTCAAGTCCGAGGATACGATCCTGCTCACCGCTGATGGGGTGGAAGTCCTGACTCAAATTCCCAGCTTCCCCACCATCCCTATCAAGATCGGGGATCAAGTCATTGAGCGCCCCGATATTTTGCAAAGTTGATCGGTCGTCGGTCAAATTCCAAAAAAATGGAGATTGTTTTCATGTCTGAGCCACTGCAACAGCTTAAAGAACGCTTAGCCGATATAGAGAATATGCGTGCCGCCACGGCCATCCTTGAGTGGGATCAACAGACCCAAATGCCACCCGGCGCCGCGGAATCACGGGCCCGGCAGCTTGGCACCCTCAGCAAACTGGCCCATGAGATGTTTGTGTCCGACGAAACTGGGGCGCTGCTCGAAAAATCGGCGCAGGCGCTCAACGGTGCCGACTATGACAGCTTCGATGCCAGCCTGATCCGAGTCACCCGCAAAGATTACGAACGGGAACGGAAACTTCCCCCGTCCTTTGTCTCGGAGATGACCCAACTGACGGCTCTCGCCCATGAAGTCTGGGCCAAAGCGCGGGCCGAGGATAACTTCGCGGCTTTTGCCCCCACCCTCAAAAAGATCGTGGACATGAAACGGCGTGAGGCCGAACTGCGCGGTTATACCGATCACATTTATGATGCCCTCATCGACACCTATGAACCGGGTATGAAAACCGCTGATGTGGCCCAGATGTTTAACGGGTTGAGCAAAGAACTGGTGCCGTTTGTGGCCGCGATCCGCGAGCGGGTGGATCAGGTGAGCGACAAGCCTGTGCATCAGGACTTTGATGAGGACATCCAGCGCCGTTTTGCGGAGATGGTAGTGTCCCAGTTTGGTTATGACTTTCAACGGGGGCGGCAAGATCGAGCAGTACATCCTTTCTGCACCAGTTTTTCCTGCACCGATGTGCGCATCACCACGCGTTATGAGCGAGACTGGCTGAACCCGGCTCTCTTTGGCACCCTTCACGAAGCCGGACACGGCATGTATGAGCAGGGCAGCGCCCTTGAACTTGACTTGCACGGGCTGCGCGGCGGCACTTCCCTTGGGGTGCATGAGAGTCAGTCGCGCTTGTGGGAGAATGTGGTAGGCCGCAGTCGGGGCTTCTGGACCCACTTTTACCCCAAACTGCAAGCTGAGTTCCCGGCACAGTTGGAGAATATCTCGCTGGATGATTTTTACCGCGCCGTGAATAAGGTGGAACCATCCCTGATCCGGGTTGAAGCGGACGAAGTCACCTACAACCTGCATATCATGGTGCGCTTTGAGATTGAGACCGACCTGCTCGCGGGGAGTCTCACGGTGGATCAACTGCCGGAAGTGTGGAATGCCAAATATCATCAGTATTTGGGGATCACGCCGCCCAATAATCGTCTGGGGGTGCTTCAGGATATTCATTGGTCGGGCGGTCTGATGGGTTACTTCCCTACCTATTCGATTGGCAATCTGCTCTCGGTTCAACTTTACGAAAAAGCTGTTTCAGCCCATCCCACGATCCCTGAGGAAATCACGCAGGGGAAGTTTGAGACTCTGCGCGGTTGGATGACCGAGAATGTGTACCGCCATGGACGCAAATACGACCCGACCGAACTGATCCAGCGCGCCACTGGGGAGAAACTTACGCCGCGGCCTTACCTCAACTACCTCAAACGGAAATACGGGGAGATTTACGGGGTATAGTCGTCTCCGGATCAAGTTTAGCGGCCCTGTTTTGCGGGGCGGATCATGGATTCGCCCCGCTGGGAAAGCCGCTCTTGTTATGCTTGCGCTAGGGTGCCATACAGAGACACAATCTGGGTCGCAAAATCGATCACTGTCAGGCGCAGAGGTTCAGGCTCCAAGACTTCCACCCCACGCCCAAAGCTCAGGATGCGCTGCCGGGCTTGCTCTAGGCTCTCAAAGATCAAGGTGAGGCGAATCCAGCCATCAGAGTCTGTGGCGGTAGGGTGCAAGTGTGCGGTCTCAATGTGATCTTCCAGATGGCGGGGCAGTTCGTTCAGAAAGTATGGCGAAACCCGCACCAAAACAGGATAACGAGGGCGGCTGTGTTCGATGCTGGCACACCAACGACGCCAGAACGCCTCCAATTCAAAATCGGCAGGACGGCTGAAGGTTGTGGGCAGCACCTCCACGCGGGTCAACTGGGCAATCCGTTTTGCGCGCAAGCTGCCCTTGTAGTGGTAGACCAAGTACCAAACCCCCGCCTTAGCCACAATCCCGTAAGGATCAACAATCTGGTCAATCTCTACCCCCCCAGCCATTGGCAGGATATAACCGAGAAAAATCTGATGATCCTCCCACACCGCCTGCTGGATCAATTGAAGATGTGGGATGTTTTCGTCCCCTTGAAACCACCAGTTTGAATCAAGGTAGATACGCTGGCGCACCCGTTCTTCAGACTGACGGTGGGCGGAGGGCACCGCCGCGCTGAGCTTTAGCAGGGCCCGTCGAAGGGGTTCGCTGAGTCCAAGCGCATCTAACGGCGCTGGAATATTGAGCATAAACAAGGCCCGCACCTCTTCATCGGTCATGCCGGTTAGGGTGGTGCGGTAGTTTTCAAGCAGGGCATAACCGCCACCGCGTCGATACTCGGCGTAAATGGGCACGCCCGCGAGTGTAAGCGCCTCCACATCCCGGTAGATGGTGCGTGGGGAAACTTCAAGGGTATCGGCCAGTTCTTGGGCCGTCATCCGCCCCCGGGATTGCAGCAGCAGCAGCAGGGATAACAACCGATCAGCGCGCATGGTAGAGGGAGTCCTTGTGAGATCAAGCCTGACAAGACCTACGCAAATTATTGGGCATTGATGGCTTCAAACACCAATTCAGACCATCGACTGCGAAGGGTAGATTCCAGTGCCTCAAAGGAAGCCAACGACTCGTGTATCAGGGGTTTTCTAAAAGAGAACTCCCACATCAAATGCTGGCCCGGGTTGAACCGAATGGTCACGTAGGCAAAGTCCCCTTTGATGAACTTATAGCTGTCGTAGATGTCCTCATCGATAAAAGTCGCCCTTGTGCCGTACCACAGATAGAGTGTCCACCGTCGCTCTTTATGGACAACTTCAAAACGTTTTTTCTCTTGCTGCCATTCAGAGGGCACTTCCATTTTTTTCACAGCTTCTTGAGCCTTGGCTGCCCATGCCTGTAACTGATCAGGCGACATTTGGCTCATCCCGTCCGGTAATTTGGGGAAATTGAGGGGCATCGAGACGTCCTGATTTACGTTATCTCCGCCCCACTGCTGCCCCAACGCAATCAAAAGCGCCTCCACTTGTGGTGCGTAAGTCTTTAAGGAATTTGTGTGGTTTGAATCCATGGGTTCGAGGTCACTCCATTCAATCCAAGATAGGGATTATACCCCTCCCATTTTTAGACTGACACAAGATGTCAGTCAAAGGGGTGCATCATAGAAATATGCCTGTGATAACCACGGGCAAATGATACCGGTCATGAGAACCATAGGGAGTTGAAATCCATCATGGAATCAAATATGGAACCGCTTGCAGTTCGCATTGTGCGCCTTGATCCGATGCGGGTGGCCAGTGTTCACGCCTTCAGCGCCAGCCCTGAACACGAGGCATGGAAAAAACTGAACACATGGGCACAACCGCGGGGACTGCTCAATAAACCCGGTGAACACCGAATCTTCGGCTTTAACAACCCCAGCCCTTCTGGAGGAAGCCCGAATTACGGCTACGAGTTCTGGATTCAGGTGCCGCCCGCGTTAAAGGATGAGGATGGCGCAGCGATCAAAACCTTTGATGGGGGTTTATACGCGGTCGCACACTTTAAGGGGCGCGTTGAGGACATCTCAGAGCGCTGGAAACAGCTCAGCATCTGGTGTGAGAACAGCGCCTACAAATTCGCAGCACACCAGTGGCTGGAAGAACACCTCAGCACGGCGACGGCGGAGATGATCGAACTCGATCTGTACCTCCCCATCACCGAGTAGGCACGGCGAGTAGCGCTGGAAACAGGGGGGAACGCCGGTGCGCGTCCCTCCTGTTTGAGCGGCTTGATAATCGGACTTAATCTCCCAGAAGCACCTTCACCCCTTTGGTGATGCTGTCCTCCGGGCTGATCTTCAACTCCACAGCCTCAGCCTCGCCCTTCTCGTTGAAGACCACATGGCTGCGAATCACCCCCATGTAGGTTTTGCCATACATGCTCTTTTCACCCCATGTGCCCACCCGATCCATGAGTCGGTGTTCGGGGTCACTGAGCAGGGTATAGGGCAGGTTCTGTTTCTTTTTCCACTTTGCCAGTGCTGACGGTTCATCGGGGCTAACCCCGATCACCACTGCCCCTGCCGCTTCGATTCGGGGGAAAGCATCGCGGAAGCCGCACGCCTGTGTGGTGCAGCCGGGGGTATCGGCTTTAGGGAAAAAGAACATCAAGACCCGGTTGCCCACCAGCGATCCCAGCGGTACGGGGTTTCCGGCATCGTCCAGCAGCGTCAAATCCGCCAGATCGGCAAGTGACAGCGATTTTTGAGACATCGGTTGTTGGCTCCAGATGGTGAGGGAATGCCCTCAAAAGCATTTCTCCGAATGTAGCAGAATCCTCAGATTCGGGGCAACCTTCAGGGGGAACGTATCAAATCAGAACCGGACAACGCGGGCATTGTCCCTACAAGGAATCATCGTAGACCAGAGGTTGAGAGGCGAAACCTCCCCCCGGAACAGCCGCGCTGCTTCTTCCTCCGCCTCGCGCAGGATGGTGTGAATCTTGCCCGTCCCCTCGCCCGCGAATTGC
>JACSRJ010000322.1 GCA_014879835.1 Anaerolinea sp. | reverse complement strand
GCCCCCACCACCGCCACCCTGACCACCGTTCCCGCTGATGGTGAACTCTAGGGTAGGTTGGAAGGACTTTGAGATTGCCAGCAGACGCACAACGCCTGATTCGGTCGCGGTGAATTTGTAGGCGCGATAAGGTTTGTCCGCAGCCAACTGTCCTTCGATCAGGAAGGGCAGGACGGACGGAGTCGCGTCTTCAAAAGAAGGTGGTGGAACCGTAGGTTGAAAGGGAATCGGGGTTGCGGTTACTGATGCCAGTGGGGCCACCGAAACGGGCGTGTGCTCAAATTCCAAAATGGCTGTATTGGAAACTGCACGCCCCGCTGCATCTAAGCCAGTAACCTCCAACCGATACCATCCTACAGCCAAACTATCCATCGTCACCGCAACCAGTTCAAAGGGGGGCGATGTAACTTCACCCACATAAACGAGGGTTTGAGATTGAGACTCCCGAAGTTCAATCCTAAGTCTGCTGATCAGTGCGGGATTTACCCCGTCTACTGTAAAAAACACCTGTTTGCCGTTTTCATCCCGCCGCAAGGTTGAGCCTAGACTGATCAGTACCGGGGAATCCAGTGTATTGGTGGGCAAAAGGGTTGCGGTTGGGATAGCTGTGGCAGTTTCAGAAGGGGATTGTAATCCTGTCAACCCTGAACCACCCGAACCGAAAGGCAGGTTCACTGCAAACACCCCAACAAACAAAATCATGATGAGGGCCGCTGCACCTGTTAGCAATCCGGGAGAAGGTCTTGAAGGACGCTGGGTCAATGTCGGATAAATCATAGGAGGTCTCCTTTGAGAGTCGCGGTCAGAAAGGTGATGTCGTCCATTCGCTGAAGGAACAGGCAGTTCCGTTTGAGTGCGCATCGCGGCACTCAAGGCACGTTCCCAAATGCGTTTTTGGAGTGCTTCGGGCATTCCCGATTCTGCCGGATAAGCGGTGGCAAGGGCACGCACAAAAGCTGCCAGATCAGGATCAAGCCCCGCGGGAACGGGCGTGTTGGGGTCTTTGCGAAACGCATCCAGATAGGTTTCGAGCAGTTCATCGTTATTCATCCTGTACCTCCTCCTGAAAATCACCAACGACGGATGCCCGATACCATTTCTGAAGGCGCTTAATGGCACGGTGCAGCGCCACCCGAACTGTCCCCGCACTTTTACCGAGAGTCAAGCCAATCTCCTCCGCACTTAACCCCGCCGAAAGTTTAAGATCAATCACCTCCTGTTGATCCCGAGGCAGGCGTCTGATCAGTTCCCGAAGGTGCGCTTGTTCATCCGCTTCAGCCACCACTTCCGCCGGACTTGGATAGGGCGCGGGCTGATCCTGTACCTTATCCAAAGGTGAATGATCGTGGCGCTGTTCCCGCTCCCAATGATCAATGAGAACATTACGGGCGATCTGGAACAACCATGCTCCGACATGCCCTCCCTGATAACTACGAATTGCGCCTAATGCGCGGGTAAACACTTGGCTGGTCAGGTCTTCCGCCTCTTGTTCGGTGGCACTGCGCCGTCTGCAATAAGCGTAAAGGCGCGGGGCATACTGTTCGTAGAGCGGCGCAAACTTACGGAGATCGCCTTGTGCTGCCTGCATCAGGGCACGTTCCGCAGCGGAGGATGTTTCAACGACCGCGTCAAAGACGGGGGCGGTGATGGGTGTCTCCTTTGGGGGCATGACAGACTGCCTCATCCTTCTGAACAACGACATCACTCCTAAAGACGGTCGACTCTCAAAAATGTTACCCTTGAATGCTGAATGCCTTGATGACTGAGGTGAAGATGGAGGAATTTGAAGGGTGAACTGCCTCAGCATCCCAAGTTACCCTTTGCACAGGTGCAGGAAAAGCCAATCTCTGAGTCGTAGAACCGCTTCTGAGGGATTTAGGGTGAGGGCATCTGTCTATGGGTGGTACGACGTGTGGCACTCCCCCCTCAAGCCCACGCAAGCCTGAGGGCTGAGGGGGAAGAGGGTGATCATCTCGACGCAGAGGTGTGTGTGCGCCTTTGGGATTCGACCTGTGCGCTCACCCCTAGTATCTCTGCCAATTCATACAGCCCGATCAGCCCATGTTTACCAAAGCAGCGCCCGATCCCGGATTCAGGGTTGTAGCTGAAGTGCATCCCCACCCGATCCCGAAGGTGGCAGTATGGGCAGCGGGCCGCAATAAACCCGTTTGCCTTCCAGCGCCCTTCAAGCTGGGTCATGACCGCTTCGGTGACTGCTTCCACCCAAGGCTGGCGGTCAGGCTTGCTGCCAATGTGCAAGCGAGGGCGCACAAAGGTAGACTTCGGCGGTGTTTCCCCATACGGTAAAAACTCACTGAGCGCATACCGCCGCTCTGGATAAGCACGCACCACCGTACACAGCAGCCCTTCACGCCCCGGTTTGGTGTTGACCGTTCCCGGCAGCCTCATGCTGTGGGCTGTGGTCACGGCCGGATCACCTTCCAGCCTCTTGGCTAACCCGTGCAGCACCCAATCAGCAGTATCAAGGTCATCGGTGGGGGTAATCAAATGCCAGTAAGCATGATACCCCCTTCCGCTCCTGACGATGACTGAAGGGGGCAGATCGAACCACGCCAAGCGCGTCCATGCTTCATCGGGATTCCCATCAAGGTCTACAAACAGTGCAGGCAAAGCTAACAGATGTTGGCGTCCGCCGCGTGACCATCGTCCAAGCGCCTTTTGACGAACGGCCACCCCAAAATATGCGCCCCACCCCACATCATTGGCCTGCCCCAGATGCTTTAGCGCTTCACGCAGCAGGGACCCATCCCCAATAGGCACATGCCGCGAAGGGACAGGGTGTTGCCCATCAGGGTGGATCGCGGTCAGAGTCAAATACCCAGATGAGCAACCTTCAAACAAGTCTTGCAGGAAGGTCAATGCCTCCACTTTCCCCTCAGGCTTCATGTTAACCCTCCTTCCCCTACCTTTATTATAGCACACATGTTCTGTTATAATATGAAAATCCTGCAAAAGGATGAGGCTCAAATGCAAGTAACGTCTCCAAACGGCTTCGAGAAAGCACAAGCATTCCTAACAGAGAGGTTCTAATGTACGGTTTGATGGGCAAAATTCAGGCACAAGTAGGGCAGCGAGAGGCCCTCGTTGGTTACCTTCTTCAGGCCGCAGAAGTGCTCCGTGAGGCAGAGGGGTGTTATCTGTACCTGATCAGCGGGGTCTCCGCTGATGAACAAAGTGTTTGGGTGACCGAAGTTTGGCGCAGTCAGGAAGATCACCGGGCATCGCTTACCCTACCGGCAGTGCAGGAGGTTATTGCGGTGGCTCGCCCCTTGATTGCGGGCATGGGAGAGCGTTTTGAATTTCAGCCGATAGGCGGCAAAGGGCTGCCCGCCGATAAAGCTGAATAAACGCGCTGCGTTAACTCCTCACCAGCAACCAGTCTTTGGGAGGGTGACCGAGATGGTCACCCTCCTCATCGTTGTCTGTCCATGCCCGATCTTCTGCTTTTAACATTCACCATGATACAATTGCATCAGGATTTATATCATCAAGGATGGATGATCAGTGTCTGAGTCTTCTGGTGTACTGGCATGTGTGATCCTTGCCGCTGGCATGGGCACCCGCATGAAGTCTGAGATAGCCAAAGTGCTGCACCCTGTTGGCGGCAAGCCCATGGTGGCGCGTTCGGTCGAAACTGCTGAGCGCATCGGCGCCGGGCGGTTGGTTCTGGTGGTGGGTCATAACTCTGAATCAGTTGAAGCAGCAGTAGGCAGCCGCGCTGAATGTGTCTTACAACAGCCCCTTCTTGGGACTGGACATGCGGTGATGCAAGCTGCGCCTCTGCTGCGCGGTGCGGCTGATTATGTGGTCGTTTATTATGCCGATATGCCCCTGCTTCGTGCGGAGACTGTAGCCCGTCTGGTTTCAGAGGCCCAGACCCACGAAGCGACCATTACCATGCTCACGGTCACGGTGCCTGATCCTCGCGGGTTTGGGCGTGTGGTACGCGCATCTGATGGCTCTGTGGCCGCCATTGTCGAAGATCATGAAGCCACCCCAGAACAACGCGCCATTCGGGAATTGAATGCGGGCGTGTACGTCTTTCATGGTGATTGGCTGTGGGATGCCCTCTCCCGGATCAAACCCAAACGTAAGGGTGAGTATTACCTGACCGATCTGATTGAGATCGCAACGGCGTCAGGGTTGAAGGTTCACGGGGTAGAGACGGACGATCCAGACGAATTGATCGGGGTCAACAACCGGGTTCATTTGGCAGAGGCAGAAGCCGCACTGCGCCGTCGGATCAATTACCAGTGGATGTTGGAGGGTGTGACCATCCTTGACCCCAACACCACCTACATCAGTGAAGATGCAGCTCTCGGCCGGGACGTCACGATTCTGCCCAATACCCATATTCAGGGCAAAACCACCATTGGCGCGGGCAGCCAGATCGGTCCCAATACCTTGATCCGCGACAGTCGAATCGGCGCGAATTGTAAGATTGTATCCTCGGTGGTGGAAGAAGCGATCACCGAAGATGCCGTTCACATGGGGCCCTTTGCCCATCTGCGGTCCAAAGCCTATCTAGAGTCCGGGGTTCACATGGGCAACTTTGGCGAGGTCAAAAACTCCCGTTTGGGGCGGGGCACCCGGATGGGGCATTTCAGCTACATTGGGGATGCTGAGATCGGCGCTGATGTGAATATTGGGGCAGGCGTGATCACTGTCAATTATGATGGGGCACGCAAACACAAAACCCGTATTGGCGATCATGCGTTTATCGGCAGTGACACCATGCTGATCGCGCCAGTCGAAGTGAACGATGAGGCACGTACTGCTGCTGGTTCAGTGGTCACCCGAAATGTCCCCAGCGGGCATATCGCTGTGGGGGTACCTGCACGGTTGCGCCCTCTCCGCCCTGCTGATGAGGAAATGAAGGCAAAATCCGAATAACCTTATGGAGCCAAGTGACAGTACGGGCGGTCTATTGGCCTTAGCCGCCCTCGTGATTATTCACGCAAGCCTAACAGCGATCTATTTCTCGGTCATCAACGCTCGCAAGCAGAACCTTCGAGAATTGGCGGATGGTGGCAGTCGTCGCGCCGCACGGGTGCTGTCCATCACCGAAGATTCAACTCGCCTGATCACCACCCAGCACCTGATCAACGTGATCTTCTACTTTGTGGGGGCGGGGCTGGGGACAGTGACCATCGCCCAACCCTTAGCCGTCATGATGACCGCTCAGGGTATGAGCCGTGATGCGGCGCATCTGGTTTTGTATCCGCTGGTATGGGTGAGTTGCGGTATTGTGATCTTTGTCCTCACCGATCTGATCCCCACCACACTGGCATCTTCTCGATCCGAGATGCTGGCCATGTCCTTCGGTTGGGTTGTGGGGATCGCCTTGAAGCTCTTTTCCCCCAGCAGTTCACTCTTGATGCGCTTAGGAAATCGCATTGCAGGCGCACTTGGTGGCGAACACAAAACCCCTTATGTCACAGAGGAGGAGATCAAGACTCTGGTCGATGCAGGGCAGGAGGGCGGCGCTATCGAGGATGAGGAAAAGGAGATGATTTACTCCATCCTGCAATTTAACGACAAAGTGGTGCGGGAGATCATGGTTCCTCGGATCGACGTAGAAGCACTAGAAGCAAAAACCACCGCCTTTGAAGCCCTTCAAAAGATCATCGTGAATGGACACTCCCGTATTCCCGTTTATGAAGACGTGATTGATAAGGTGATCGGGGTGTTGTACGCCAAAGACATGCTCGGAGCGATGTTTACTGGGGGCAATCGAGAGCGCCCCATCCGGGAAATGGCCCGCCCGGCCTACTTTGTGCCTGAGTCCAAACAAGCCAGCGAATTGCTCGCAGAGCTGCAAAAGAGCAAGGTTCACATGGCCATTGTGATTGACGAATATGGCGGCACGGCTGGGTTGGTCACCATCGAGGATTTGCTTGAGGAAATCGTCGGTGAAATTCAGGATGAATTTGATCCTGAAGAAGAAGCCGAGTTCCAGATGATCAATGAGAATGAGTACCTCTTTGATGGTGGGATCGATCTGGACGAGGTGAACGAACTTCTGCATGTCAGACTCTCCACCGATGAAAGTGATACCCTCGGTGGGTTTGTGTTTGCCTCCTTAGGAAGGGTTCCCATCGTCGGCGACAATTTTGAGACGGATGGTCTGACCGTGACCGTCGAGTCGATCAATGCCCGACGGATTCGGCGGGTGAAAGTGGTTCGTAACCAGCTTCCGACTGAGATAGACGAAGCCAAATCAAGCCGCACTACCCAGACTTTACCCAAAACCCCACCGGAATCACCTGCCTCGGATTCAGATTCACCTACCGATAAAGCACTCAACGGGACCGCTATTTCATGACTGTTAAAAATGCACCCCTCAGTTCTGACCAGATCAACCAGCTTGTGAAGGCAGCACTGGAGGTTCGCGCCCGTGCTTATGCGCCTTATTCCCATTATCAGGTGGGTGCCGCGCTGCTCACCTCGGCTGGAACAATTATCACGGGCTGTAACGTAGAGAATGCCAGCTATGGGGCAACCATCTGCGCGGAGCGATCTGCGGTCGTGAAGGCAGTGAGCGAAGGCTTTCAGCGTTTTGAGGCGGTCGCAGTAGTCACCCAGAACGGCGGTTCACCCTGTGGCATGTGCCGTCAGGTGCTGTACGAGTTTAACCCCGGGATGCAGGTGATTCTGGCCAACGCTGCGGGTACGGTGATCCACACCTTCACCCTGCACAACCTGCTTCCGGAAGGATTTGGGCCTGCTCAGTTGGAGTGACACCCGCCGTACTTGTACCTGTTTGCCCAACTGCTGATCGCCTAGACCTTCAACCTCAGCGACTTAACGTGGAGTAAGCGCACTGCTCATGAATCGTCGTGACTCAATCTCGTCCTCAGATCACCCCAATGTGCTGCGTCGCTTATGGCTCAGGTGGCACTCGTCCGAAAATACAAAACTGCTCACCCTTGCAGTGGTGGTGGGTGCTGCGGCAGCCTTAGGGGTCTGGCTCTTTCGGGAAGGGATCGACCTCGCCCACCGCTATTTTCAAGCGCTGCTGCTGCAAGGCTTTGGGGTGCTTGCACCCGCCCTGATGGTGGTCGGGATTGTGCCTGTCTTGATGCTGGCAGGGCTGATCGTGGGCTTTCTCAAACATCGTTTTGTAGGTGAAGAACGCCTGCACGGGGTCGCTGGGATCATGGAGGCGATAGGCTATTCAGGGGGGCGTCTGCGTTACCGCCAAATGCCCCTCAAAGCGACCCTCGCCTCCTTCTCATTGGGGGCGGGCGCGTCGGTTGGCCCTGAAGACCCCAGTGTCCAGATCGGCACCAACATCGGATCGGCTTTGGGCCAATGGCTGAGGCTCCCTGAAGACAAGGTGAAACTCCTTGTGGGGGCGGGTGCGGCCGGCGGGATCGCGGCTGTTTTTGGCGCGCCCATTGCGGGGGTCTTTTTTGCCTTGGAGGTGCTTTTGGTGGACTTTTCCACCGGAACCTTTGGGGTGGTGGTACTGACCTCGGTGATCGCCTCAGCCGTGATGCAGGCCCTTGAGGCTGGTGCGATTGTGTTCACCCATGCCAGCGTGCCCGAACTGGGCATTTCCTCCTATGCTTTGGGTGGGCTGCAAGAACTCCCCTTTTATATCCTTCTGGGGGTTGTGATCGCGCCCATTTCTGCTGCCTTTATTCGGCTTCTTTACTGGCAGCATGATCTGTGGCATGGGTTGAAACTGCGTCAGGCCTATAAGACTGCCTTGGCAGGTGGGCTGGTGGGGGTGATTGCGATCTTCCTGCCTCAAATCATGGGGCTCGGACGGGAAACCCTGAACACCCTGCTCAACGCCAACACGGTCGAATTTACGGTCTGGGCTTTAGTCGCACTGGTGGCCGCTAAAATCGCGGCGACCACCGTTAGTCTGGGCGGTGGGTTTGTGGGAGGTATGTTTGCGCCTTCCTTGTTTGTAGGTGCGGCCGCAGGGCGGGCCTTTGGGCAGCTTCTGATCACGGTGTTTCCGGGCGTCTTTAGTGCCAACCCAGCGGCTTTTGCCATCGCAGGTATGGCGGCGGCCATGGCCGGGGTGATCCGTTCGCCTATCACTGCGATCATCCTGCTGTTTGAACTGACCAACGACTACCGCCTGATCCTGCCGATCATGCTCACCACCGCGGTTTGCGTGATTGTGGTGGAACGTCTCGCCCCCGAAGGGCTTTACCATTTTGGGCTGGCCCGCAAAGGGATTCGCCTTGTGCCGGGGCGCCATATTGACCTGATGCAGACCATCACCGTGGGCGAAGTCATGACCACCAGTCCACAGACAGTACGTGCCACTTTGCCTCTGTCCGCGCTGGGGTCGGAGTTCAGCCGCAGAAACCATCACGGCTTAATTGTGGTGGACGATGCAGGGCTGCTCTACGGCATCGTCACTCTGCATGATCTCTCGCGTCGCAAGCACGCCGGAGACATTGAAGAGGCAGTTGTTGGGGATATTTGCACCCGTGAAGTCCTCACGGTTATGCCCAACACCTCGATTGCAGATGCGCTTAAACTGCTAGGCGCAAAAGACCTCGGACGCCTGCCTGTGGTTGATCCCGATGATCCCCGTCAGGTGGTCGGGATGCTGCGACGTAATGATATTGTACGTGCCTACGATTCAGCCCTAAACAAACGCCGTGAAAGCGCCCATCAAGCACAGCATATCCGCCTCGAAACTTTGTCCGCAAGTCGGGTCATGGAACTGCGGGTAGAGCGCGGCTCAAAAGTTGATGAACATCTGATCAGCGAGATCGCGTGGCCTTCTGGCAGTGTGGTGGCAGCAGTGCGCCGCCAAGGGACGGTGATCATTCCTCGCGGTGATACCCGCCTGCGCGCTGGGGATATTTTGACGGTGGTCTCCATGGAGGAAGAACTGCCCAATCTGGCAGCCCTTACGCGGTAATCCCATAACAGGACTTACTCCTTACTCCATGAGATTTTTATGAGCATCTGCTACAAAATTGCGCCTTCCACTGCGTCTATTGCCCGAAGGTGTGGCTACAATTAGAGGTACTAGTCTTTCAGAGAGATGAGGGAAGTAATACCATGAGCGACTCCCCCCACAAGCCGGCCGAAAAACTTTCGCGCCGCGGCTTTTTGATCATGCTCACCGGGTCGGCGCTGGCAGCAGCAGCAGGCTGCCGCCCGCAGGATATGCCCCCTGTGCCTACCCTTTACGCACCGGGAAGTGGCATCCAACCCCCGAACCCTGCCTCAACTGGCGAACCAACCGCCGCTGCCAGTGTTGGGACTTTCCGTGATCCCCGTTTTGGTGAGATTATTTACGATCAGACCCTTTTGACCGAGGTCAAAGACCTCTACATCACCCAGTACGATTACGGCAACACCCCTGAAGTTGATCCCACTACGTGGTCTCTGACGGTAGATGGGTTGGTCGAAAGCCCCTTAACCCTAAATTTGGAAGCGATCAAAGCCCTGCCCGCCCATGAGGACATGCGGGTGCTGGAGTGCATCAGCGATCCGGTCGGCGGCAACTTGATTGGCAATCTGATGTGGAAGGGCGTACTCTTTCAGGAGATCCTGAAGCAGGTCAAGCCCAAACCAGAGGCAACCTTTGTCCGGTTTTATGCTGCTGATGGTTACTCAACCTCGGTCAAGGTGGAGTGGATCACCCAACCCATGACTCTCCTAGCTTATGAGATGAACGGTGAACCGCTCACCGTGCCGCACGGATTCCCGCTGCGTATCCACATGCCCGGTCTCTACGGGCAAAAAATGCCCCGCTGGTTGACCCGCATCGAGTTCATCGACTTTGATTACACTGGCTATTGGGAAGGGCGAGGATGGTCCAATATCGCCGCGATCAAGACCCGATCCATGGTGCGTCTGCCTGACGCTGGTGGTGAAGTTAAACCCGGCGCCATTGTGGTCATTCAGGGCTTGGCCTTTGCAGGGAAACGGGACATCACCCAAGTGGAAGTTCAGATTGACGGCGGCGAGTGGATGCCCGCCACCCTCAAAACCCCGAAGGATCCGCTGTCATGGACACAGTGGTATCTAGAATGGACGATCCCTGCTCCCGGCAGTTATCAGATCGGGGTGCGGGCCACGGACTCTGAGGGGTTTACCCAAGAAAGTGAGTCCACTGGCATTTTTGGTGGCGCATTTCCCAATGGCACAGATGCCATTCACCGCACCATCATCACAGGGGTGGAGGGATGACCGCAGAATCCCCGATCACCCCGGAAGAAGTCGCCCGTATCGAGGATTCACGGGCACAACGCACCGCCGTTGAATCCCGTCGTAAAAACCAAAGGCGACGTCTCTTGCTGATCCTGCTTTTTCTGGTGGGTGGGGTGGTGCTGATCAGTGCGGGGGGCTTCGCTGTGGTGAGCGCCCTTGAGGAACGCGATTCGTTTTGCACCTCCTGCCATACCATCCCAGAGATCACCTACTTCAACCGCGCTTACTTAGCGCTGGATCGGGTTGATGACCCCGTCCTCGATCTGGCCACGGCGCACTATCGTTCTGCGCTCAATGAGGGCGTGGACTTTAAATGCATCACCTGCCATCGTGGGGATGCTAGTCTTGGACATCGGGTCAGTACCATGGCCTTGGCTGCCTATGACACCCTGATCTATCTCACAGGACATGAGAATCCCCAGATCGAAAAGCAAGATACCAAAACAGGCTGGCTGGCCAATGCCTCCTGTTCAACGTGTCATACAGCCTCCCTACTGCGGTTGGATGGAATCAACAATCACTTTCACACCTATCTGCCCGAAGCCAGAGTCGCCCTCGATAGAGGTGGTTTGTTAACCATCAGTGATGCCTTGCTCAAAGCCGCCTCAGAACGTTCATCAGGGGAGGGATCAGGCACATCCCTCACCCTCCAGACCATTTCTGTGCCCCTCCTGTGTTCGGACTGTCATCAGGCCCACAAAACCCAAACGATAGGCGCATCCACCTTTTTTATGGATACGGATCTGCGCAATGCAGCTTGTGTCGAATGCCATGTGAGCGCACAACAAGGTCCCCAAGACGTGAAAGACCTCACCGGAACAGACAAGGATTGATCCCCTTATGAAACGAACCCTGAACCTTATCTCGGTCTTTTTGTTCATCAGCGCTGTGATCTTGAGTGGATGCAGCCCTTCACCAAACGTCCCTACCCCAACTACCAGTACCAGTACCAGCAGCGGTGGCGGCGTGTCAGTTGACCCTGAAACCATCGCCTTTAGCGAACTCCCAGCCAGTGATCCGGCAAAGATCGGTACTACGGGGCGCCCTCAGGTGATCGATTTTTTCGCCTACTGGTGCACGACCTGCAAAGCTATGCACCCCGTTTTTGCGAGTCTCGAAAAAGAGTATGCCGGACGGGTGGATTTCCTGTATATTGATATAGACGCTGAAAACACCAAAGATGCACAACGCACCTTTAATTTCACCGGGCTGCGTCCAACGATCATCTTCCTCGATGCTAATGGCAAAGAGGTTAATCGGTTGTTTGGTGAGCGTCCGCGTGAGGAGATCGCTTCAATCTTGGATAATATGGTCGCTGTTGGGGGTTAATGATCATGCGCAGCGGTGCCTTCACCCATAATCATCACGGATGGATTGTGTCTAGTTTGATCGGTGCGCTGAGTTTGGCGCTGCTGCTGCTTTTGTCCTGTCTCTTATACACATCTGACGCTGCCGACGACGGA
>JACSRJ010000150.1 GCA_014879835.1 Anaerolinea sp. | reverse complement strand
CATCGTCCCCACTTAGACCGATTGATAGCTCGTCGTAGCGCCAAATCGGATCATCAAAATGAGGACGATCTTGCCGGATTCTTTGGGGGTTAACGTTAGAGGACACGACAGGTTTACCCCTCAGAGTCTCGAATCCCCCCTTCTACCGCGTGCGGGAGACGGGCACCGCGCAGCGGTCGCAGGAGGATGAGGGCAAACCCACCGTCACCCCTCACTCAAGGGGCAGCATGGGGCGCACATCCAGATTGAGGTCGTCCCGCTGCCCCTGTTGATAACGATAGTAGGCGGCTGCGCCGATCATCGCGGCATTATCGGTACACAGCACCAGCGGCGGATAATATACCGGCAGCGCGGAACGTTCGCGCATCTGGGCCCGCAGCAGACGGTTGGCGCTTACTCCCCCAGAGAGCAGAATTGCCGTCGCGCCTGAATCCCGGGCTGCGTTCACGGTCTTTTCGACCAGCATTCCCACCACCGCGGCTTGAAAACTCGCAGCCACATCCGCGATGTTGATGTTAGGCAAAGTCACCCCTGCCTGAATCGATTCTTCGCCCCGCACTCGTTTCCCGGTGGGCGGCGGCTGAACGGCACGCATCACCGCCGTTTTGATCCCCGAAAAGCTGAAGTCATAAGGATGATCAGCGCTCATCACGGAGCGGGTAAAACTGTACGCGCTGGGGCTGCCTTCTGCCGCTGCTTTCTCAATGGCGGGTCCGCCGGGATAGGGCAGCCCCAGCAGCCTTCCCACTTTATCAAAGGCCTCACCCGCCGCATCATCCAGTGTGCGCCCCATGATCTGATAAGTGCAGTGATCACGCATCAGCACCAGATCGGTATGGCCGCCGGAGACGACCATACACAGTACCGGAAAGCGCAGCAGAGGTGCATGTTCGGTCAGCCACAGGCTGTAGATGTGCCCTTCGAGGTGGTTGATGCCCAACAGTGGTTTGCCCCAGCCGAAGGCCAGCCCTTTAGCGAAATTCACCCCCACCAAAAGCGACCCCGCCAGCCCGGGGCCGTGGGTTACTGCCACCGCATCCAGATCAGCCGGGGCGACCGCGGCCACCTCTAGCGCGCTGGCGACCACCGCATGGATCGCTTCTACGTGCATCCGTGAGGCGACCTCTGGGAACACCCCCCCATATTGGCGGTGGGTTTCGATCTGGGAGGCAATCACATTGGAGCGGATGCGCACCCCATCCTCAACCACCGCCGCGGCGGTCTCGTCACAGGAGCTTTCAAGTGCTAATATCAGGGTCATAAGCGCGAATCAACTTCACTTTATCCAACAGGCGACTCCACAATACCCAAATCCGGGATCACCCGCCAAAACTGACCGCTTTGCGCTACAATGGGCGTTTGCCTCTAGATTTTCATCCGCTGAAACCTGAAGGGGTAAGGTTATGCTGAAATCCTTAAACGCGCTCGCAAACCCCCGTGACGCACTGGGAGCCGCGGAAAAAGTCGCCATCATTGATGTCGGTTCGAACAGTTTTCGCCTGATCGTGATCACCTATCTGCCCGGTTACTATTTTCAAGTGACCGATGAAGTGCGGGAAACGGTGCGTTTGGTGCATGGAATCGGGCAAACGGGCAGGCTCTCACGGACCGCGATGGATCATGCGGTAGAGGTGATGCGTTTGTATCGGGCCTTTTGTGATGCCCAAAACATCACCGATATTGTGGCTGTGGCCACCAGCGCTGTGCGGGATGCTCAGAACCAAGCCGAGTTCCTTACCCGCTGCGAGACAGAGGCCGGGATTAAGGTTCGGGTGCTTAGTGGCGAAGAAGAAGCCTATTACGGCTTTTTGGCGGCGGTGAACAGCACTACCCTCAAAGATGGTTTTGTGATCGATCTCGGTGGCGGTAGTTTGGAGATCACGCGTGTGGAGAATCGTCGCAGCATCCGGGGAATCTCGCTTGTCTTAGGCGCGGTACGCATGACCGAGGATTGGCTCACTGATGCGCCCACCCCAAACAGCGCCATTGAGCGTCTGCGTGAACATATCCACGAGCAGCTTCGCCCTTTGCGATGGTTCAAGGCCCAGCCTGATACCCAGATCGTGGGGCAGGGGGGATCCCTGCGGAATGCCGCCCGCATCATCCAAAAAGCCCACGCTTACCCAATGGATGAACTGCATGGTTATACCTTCAGCAGCGCCGATCTACGCCGCCGTCTGGTGCGCAAGATGCAGTCGCTCTCCGTGGCTGAACGTAAACAGATCAGCGGTATGAAACCAGACCGGGCTGATATTGCCCTTGCGGGTGCAGTCGTGGTGGAGGAATGTTTACGCTTCAGCGGTTATTCCGAACTGCTGGTGTGCAGTCAGGGGGTGCGCGAAGGTCTGTTTTATGAACGCTTCCTGCGTGATCTGCCCGAACCTCGCTTTAAGGATGTGCGCGCCGCCAGCGTGATGAACATCGCCCATCTGTATCACTATCATGAAGCGCACGCGGCCCATGTGGCCGATCTGGCCCTCAGTATGTTTGATCAGGTGACACAGCTTACGTCCGATGGCTTGATGGGCAAAGCCGAACGGCACCTCTTGTGGGCCGCCGCGATGCTTCATGACATTGGCATGAGCATCGACTACAACGATCACCATCGGCACAGTTATTATCTGATCCTCAATTCCGGGCTGCCCGGTTACAGTCATCGGGAGTTAGCCCTGATCGCACTGGCCGCACTCTACCACCGCAAAGGTACGCCGAGTCTGCAAGGCTTGGATCGTACCCTAAGCGAAAATGACAACCAGCGCCTGCTGAAGATCACCGCCTGTTTGCGTCTGGCAGAGCAGTTGGATCGCAGTCGGGATGGGGCGGTGCGCGCCATCCGTTTGAGCAAACGCAGTGAGCGTATGATCCAGATGCACGTAGAAAGTGAGGTTGATGTGGCCGTGTCTAAATGGTCGGCACAGCAGCACGCCGATATTTTTGAGGCTGCATTTGGTTATGCATTGGAGATCAACAGCCATGCTTAAGGACTCATCGGATTCCCGGCATACTGAAACCGAGGTCAAACTGAGAGTCGCTGATCTGGAGCGTGTGCGGCTTCGTTTGGAGGCACTCGGCGCAAGTTTACATATTCCCCGGGTGCTGGAGCGCAACATCCGTTACGATGACCTCAACGGTGCCTTTGAGGCTACCGATCGAGTACTGCGTCTGCGGCAAGATAACGCCATCCACCTCACCTACAAAGAGCCGGGTACACCTATTGAACACGGGGCCACCACCCGCACCGAGATCGAGTTCACGGTGAGCGATCTGGAAGCGGCCGACCTGCTCCTCCAGCGTTTGGGCTTCAAACCGATCTGGCGTTATGAGAAGTATCGCACCACCTACACCCTGAATCACTGCGAGATTTTGTTGGATGAGATGCCCATCGGCAACTTTATCGAGATCGAGGGCGCGGCCACGGATATTGGCCATACACTGTCCCAATTGGCCTTAGATTCCAAAGCCGTTGTAGGCGAGAGTTATGCAGCCCTCTATAAGCGCGTTTGTGCCTATCTGGGCATTCCTGTGTTAGACCTCACCTTTGACAACTTTAAAGGCAGGGTGATTCCAGAGGCGGCCTTTGCCCAACCTGAATAAGTGCCCCCTCAACACACCCCACACATCTCACAAAACCGAGTCTCGTCACCGGGACGCCAGTACCCTAACTGGCGTCGCAGGGCCAGCAGGGCCGATACCTGCTCCGGGGGTAGGGTGGGGATAGGCGCTAACAGTGCCGTCCGCTGAAGCACCCCGGCCGTATGTTCCAGCAGTTCCAGCTTAAATAGCGCTTGTAATGGGTCTTGCCCGATAGTGAGCGCGCCATCGTGGGCAAATAGGATTGCATCGTGAATGGGGGCAAGGGCCCGGACAGCCTCACGCGCTTCGGGGCTGCCGGGGGGGTGATAGGCGGCGGTGGGCACAAGCCCTAGAACGATCACTGCTTCGGGCACCACACAAGTGCGCATACTGATCCCAGCGATGCTTAAGGTCAACGCTGTTGGCGGTTGGGCGAAGATCACTCCGCCTGCATCGGGGCGTTGGCGATATACTTCAAGATGATGGGCAGCACCGCGCAGCAGATGAGCCGGGGCCATTTCCTGATTCAGCGAATCCACAGAGAGCAGCAGGATTTGATCGGGTTGAACATAGTCAAAAGCCACCCCCGGCGGGGTGATCAGGATGCGTGCCGCATCCAACCGAGCGCTGATACTGCCTGAAAGTCCCACCGCGAAGCGTTCCCGGTAGACTTTCTGGGCAGTGTGGCAGATCAAAGCCCGTAGGCTGCTTTCGTCTCGATGTGGTGCGCCGTACCCCACCGTGAGATTGCGATCATCATAGGGGACGGGCAGACGATCAGCCATGTGGGGGATCAGTCGAGATACTGGGAGAGCTTCCCAGCCAGTTCACGCAGGTCAATGGGCTTGGAGACATAATCATCACAGCCCGCTTCGAGCGCCTTTTCGCGGTCGCCCACCATCGCGTGCGCCGTAAGCGCAATAATCTTAATGTGTTTTAGGTCTGGTTTAGCTTTGATCTCCCGTGTGGCCGTCCAGCCGTCTTTTTGAGGCAGGGACAAATCCATCAAGATCAGATCGGGTTTTTCAGCGACCGCCTTTTCGACCCCTTCAACCCCATCCACAGCTACCAGTACATCGTAATCAAGTGAGGTCAATACATCCGTGATCAATATTCGATTGTCGGGATTGTCTTCAACGACGAGGATACGCCCACCCATTCCCAGTATGCCTCCGACACAATAGATGATAAAGCCTGTGTTTAAGTATAACACAGGCAGGCTTTGCCGATTCTAAATTACCCTCCGCTTTCTGCACGACAAGGCACCTCTCACGGTCTTCAGGGATCGCTGAAAGTGGCAGAGATCACTTCAGCGGGCACAGATCTTCAAGGCTGTAAGTACGGTTGGCATAACCATAACTGTTGAGGGCGATCAGGGTCTCCGGGCGGGTGCCAGCGGCGGTTTTGGCTGCGCTGCACGCCCTGACTTCATCCCGGGTACGGGCGTAATTGTTGATGAATGCCTCTGCAATCAGGGTGTAGCCTTCTCCCGGCGTTCCGGGAGGATTCTCCTTGCGCAGGGTCTCCAGCATGGTATTGGCGCTGCGCCGCTGTCCATCCATGATATAGGCCAGCAGTTTTTTCCAGATCGCATAGGCCCGCAGCATGATCGGCTCCGTGGGCACCAGCGACCACGCCTGCACTTTGGTGCCGTCGCGCACCTGATTGTACAAGAGGTGCGCCCCTTCCCAATCGGCAGCCGCAAAGAGCATATCGGCATCGTGCAGGGCATGAATCCGGTACACTGGGGGTGAAACCTCCGTCACCGCCAGTCGGTACGAAACCCCATCCCAATCCCAGTAATCAATGGCGCGCCGGGTGGGCCCAGAAGTGGTGGTCATGGCAGGGTCAAAAGTGACGCTGATCTCCAGCACCCCATCCGCATCCGCGTCCACGATGCCGATCTTGCCCCCAGAAGCGTTGATGGGCACCTCATTGAGGGGTTTAAACACCCCCAGCGCAGCGCTCCATGAGAGTACCTGCACTGTTTGATCACAGCCGACCGCGGTACATACCAACTGATCATAGACCAGTTCGGCGCGGGTGTCGCCGTTCATATCACCTACCCGGCGCAGTTCGGGCAGGATCGCGCTGGGGCTGTAGACGGTGTTGTAGAGCAGGCGGTAGCCGCCCTGTGCGCAGCCATAAACCAGAATTTGGCCGGGGGAGGGACGTCCTTCCACAAAGAGGGACGGATCGTACAAAGTGATGACCACTTCGGGCACACCGTCCCCGGTCAGATCGGTATCGGCCTGCACCACCGACCCCGCCCGTACTGCACCCCACTCACGCAAGAATCCTTCAAGCAGCACCGGTGCGCCACCTACGCTCAGATAGCGTCCGATGGTTTCAGGATAGACGCTGTAAGCGGTCGGTTGATCAGGTGGCGGCGGTGACGATGGATTCGGGCAGTAATCAGGCGAAAAGAGCGGCAGCACTGGGGTTGCCCCGGCCGTCGCAGTTGCCGCGGCGAGAGTCCCGAAGAGCGCGGTTGCGGTGGCCGCAGGGGCCACGATCTCACCAAAGGGGGTGGGGGTGGCCCGGTTGGAAGCATCATCGGTGGACAGCAGCACCGAAACCCGTCCACCGGGGGTAGCCGTGGCAAAAGAAGCTGAAGTGGGTGTTGGGCGGGCTGGGCGCTGTCCGATCAGATCATCAACCCCGCTGCACGCCAACACCGTCAGAGTCATCAGCAGCAGTCCTGCAAGTCGGGAGAGTCGGGTTTTCGTAGTAATGCTGGTGATCATGGACATCCCCTCACCACGACTTCACATAGACAGTGCCAATAGGCAGAAGTTTATCCGGGGTGACTCCGAGGGCGATGATGCGAGTGCCATCCCACCACTGGTACACCGAGAGCATGATCGGATAGGTACCCGTCGTTAAGGGATAAGGTAGGGTCAGAATGCGTTCTTCCACAAAGAGACTCCCCGGCGTCCATTTGCTGGTTTCCTGCGGGCCCTGCAAAACCTGAGGCGGCGCATCCACTTGTGCAGTCACCCCAACCCCATCCTGCCACAGATACGCCCCGACGCTGTAATCGTACTCAAGGGCCTGATCGACCGACCACCACAAGCGCAGGGTGACCGTATCCCCTTCACGCCACACCAGCGGCAGTCCCGCATCGTTCAGGATTTCGGCCCCGTGAAAGCGCAGCCCGTTTTCAAAAAGCACCCCAACGGCATCTGGCGGGGACTCGTAGCGCTGGAAGGTCAGAATCTCATCACCAAAGGTCAAGCCCGGCGCACGTCCGGTTGAAACCCGCGCCCGATATTCGTCCCGCCCTTTGCCCGTGAAGGTGACATACCACACCCGCTCAAAACGTTGATCAAGCTGATCCAAGTTCACGAAGGTCAGGCCCCCGTTGGGGAAATAGGCGCGGGTGAAATAATCCCATTCTTCAGCGTCAATGGGGATGCAGTTGGCGCAGGTCAGGTCAAGGAACAGGGCGTCACCGTTGCGGTGGTGGGTTTTGAGTTCCTCAAAGAGAGTCACAAAAGGCAGACGCTTCACGGTCTCATAGCGTTCATCAAGGGGCAGACGATCAAACATGGATAGGCCCATCACCAGCGCCACTGCGATCATGGCTGGACGGGGTAAAAGGGCCAACCCGGCCCCGATCCACATCGCAAAGCCGACCATCACCCATGCCAAATGCCGGGCCTGAAAAGCGTCAATGTTCCATGTGACCCACATCAGGGCCACCGGGGCCAGCACCCACGCCCCAAGAGCCAAGGTCCGCCGGTGGAAGCGCCATTTATCCAAGACCAATGCCACCCCGATCAAGATCAGCGCCCCCCACAAGGCGGGCTGTCCGCCCACATAATCAAGGTAGTGATTCAGCAGCCGGGTGTCGGGGCGCACATAGGGGATAAAACGATCCACAATATCCCGTTTGATGCGCAGCACATCCAGTTTGGAGAGTGCCTCCGGCAGGCATAAAAGCGCCATGATCAGTCCCGGTGGCAGCCACAGGGGGATGAACTTAAACAGCGGACGGCGTGAGGTGATCAGGGTGAACAAACCGATCATGGCCATCCCCATCACAGCTGTATTGTGGACATAAAACATCGCGGCCAGCGCCACCCCCAAGATGATCCCCCGGCGGGGTGAAGGCCGGGCGAAGTAGTTGATCGCCAGCAGCAGGGCCACGCACCACAGGGTCAGGTTCAGGAAATAGCCCCGCACGATGGTGCTGAGGAAGATCACATAGGTGAAACCGCCAAAAGCCAAGGCCGCCAGAATACCCGCCCGTGGGTCAAACAAGCGCCGTCCGATGCGAAAGACCAGCGCGGCGCAAATGAGCAGGGTCAGGATCGTGGAGACGCGCACTGCAAACGGGCTGATCCCGGTCAGGAAGCGCCAAAGGTGCAGCAGGATAAAGTGACCGGGCGGCCAGTCGTAACCGACCCAGTTTAGGGTTTGGGGCAGACTGCCGAGGGTGATCCACACGGACCAGACCTCATCTTTTTGCAGGTTGAGTCCGTTAAGGCGGGTGATTCGGCTGGCAAACAAGAGCAGAAAGACGATCACCATCGCCCACAATACGGCCTGCTGCGGGCGCGCCCGCAGGGGCGGCGGCGCAAGCCACAGCAGCCCCCGCCCGGCCTCAATGGGGGGTGAAGCGGGGAGCGGCTCCTCAAGACCTTCAATCTGAACCACATCGGGCGCAATACCCGGCGCTGCCTGCATCATGAACGGCTCTCATCCTTACCTTTTGTGCCGCACGATCATAGGGCGTTTTGAGGACGTTCGCAACTTCCCCCCCAACCTTCCTGCTTCGCTGGCGATTCAGGAGAGGGCATTTTGGGGGGGAAGGCGGTGAAGGCACTACCGGTGAACGATGGCGGCGCGCTTATGACCACATCTGGTGCTGAAAGCCAAAGTCCGCTTTTTTGCTGCTCATCCACCAGCGAATCAGATTGCCGATAATGGCGAAGCGTCCTTTCATCACCGCGGCCATCGCTGCCCCGCCCGTATGGGTGCTGATCAACTTACGAGCCCTAGATACATCCAGCAGAGCGTCCGTGATACAGCGGGGATCGCTGAAGTTGGCGCAGAATTCGTTGGCCAGTTTCTGGGCTGGGCTGGAATTGTCCGCCCGTCCATCACTTCCATACTGCGCGGCCAGTATCTCCTGACCCGCCAAAGGCAGGCCGTCCAAAAAGGCATTATTGAAACGATAAGCAGGTTCACCATGATTGTGGTAAAACCCGTCAAAGGTGGCCTCGATCCATGCAGCGTCAAAAGGCGCTGAACCTCGTTTGACGATGGCTTCGGTGAGGTGTCGTGCCATCTTGTTGCCGTTATTTGCACCCTGCGCCCCAACCGGATCAAAGGCCATGCCCGCATCACCTACAAAGGTCACTGGACGGCCTGAGGGCAGGATACCTACTGGCTTACGAATGGTGGGTCTGATTTCACCCGTTAACCAACCATTGGGATCGGCGACCTTCATATCCTTGGCCCACTCCCAATCCCATGGATAAACCTTCCGGATCAGTTGTTTGAAGCGATCCAGCACGTCCTCACCCGATTTGGCGTCGCGGAAAATATCCAGCGGGCCGCCCTCCCGCGCCTCTGAAAAAAGATTCCATGAGGAACCGTGAGTCATGTGATGATAGGGCGTCCAGACGGTCTCGCCAGCCTTTGGTAGTTCGTAGTAACGGGCGATTCGCACTCGGTTATTGGGGTTATCGTTGGCATTGATCACATTCACCATAGACAAGTGCCGCTGGGGTTTTGTGTAGATGCTGCGCTTTTCATCCACCGGGAACAGGTCGCTGAGCGCCCCCTTGCCCGACGCGATGATGGTCAGATCATGTTCGGCGCTGATTGCATCGAGACGCTCTATCGTGATCTTTTCGATATGGAGCTTGCCGCCGCGCTTCTCAAACTCCTCCAGCCATCGGCTGCTTTGCAAGCGCAAATCCACCGCCAGCGCAGGCGTGGCAAAACGTCCATTCAGAACCAAAAAGGGGGTTCCGGGCTGCAAACACAAGACAAAATTCACCCCAACGGCCGCTGCCGGGCTGTCGTTCCAGAAGTCCAGCCCTAATTCCCGTTCATAGGCGAGGGCCATGGGGAATCGAACCGCCGTCCCTGTTGGCTTGCCCTCCGTAAGCCACTGCTGTCCCGTCCTGTCCGAATAGAGACTAACCTCATACCCTGCTTTAAGTAAAGCATGGGCGTTGATGAGACCTGCCTGACCTGATCCAATGATGGCAATACGACGCATATCAACACTCCCTTAAAGACTTCTCTCCTCTGACCAAACCGCATGAAACCTAAAAAAACACTGCCCACTTGCACTGTCTGTCTTTTGGCCAACGCCTCTGAGACATTTGGCAGCACAAGAATTGGGCGTGTAGTAGATGTCAATCTTCTGATCAATGGGTTCATGCGCCTATTATAGGCATCCTGTGTAGGGGCACAATTCACCGCTCGCTCCTGATCTGTTTAGGCGTTACCCACTTGCCCTCATCTTCTCCTGAAGATCATGGGCACGAGGATTCAGATATACTGAAGGAGGATGATGTGAGCTTAAGGTGAAACGATGAACCGCCGAATTTCCATGAGGCTTATCCTTACGGCACTGATGATTGCAAGTGTGATCACGGCTTTGCCCACGCAAGCACAAGAGGATCCCGCAGTGCGCATTCATCAACTGGCGCTGGCCCTGCACGAAGATAACATCCAGAACCAGAACCTGACTTTCTGGGTTGGGGGCACACTTGGGGTCGAAGAATTTTCGCTGGAGCTGATCAAACCCGGCAGCAAAATGCCCTTATTCTCTTTTGCCCCTTTATTTAAGGGCGACAAAAGGCTGGAAAAAGCCAATCTGAAAGGGGCTTATCTACTCAATTTTTGGGCCTCGTGGTGCGAACCGTGCCGGATGGAGTTCCCCGTGTTGGAAAAGGCGCTCAAGAAGGATCAATTTGGCATCCCCCTTTACTTTGTGAACGTCCTCGATACGGAAACAGAAGCCCAAGACTTCGCCGCCACCTACCACAAACAAATGACCTTCCTGCTTGATCTGGAAAATGTGTTCCTGAGCAAACACATGCTTCAGGCCATTCCCCAAACATGGTTGATCGGGGAAGATGGGGTGGTGCAGGTGATCCATCTGGGCAATTTGACCGAGGCCGGTGCGGACTTTTTTGAGGCCGTGATCGAGCATCCCGGGGTGGGTAAATTTGACCCCAGCGACCTGAAGCCGACGCCTAAACCAACCCTTACGCCACTGCGTAAGGCGACTTCAATCAGTACCGTTAAGCCCCCCTCCGGGCCCTAGTGATCAGGGGGCAGCCGAAAGATCGTGCGCAAGTTACGGGTGCAGCTTCTGCTCAGTTATCTGCCCTTGGTGATCGTGCCCCTGCTGGTAATCGGGGTTGCAGCCAACCGCGCCGCGGAGCAAGGACTAAGTTTGTTGGTGCGGCAGGATGCGCGCCAGTATGTGGAGTCGTTGATTCCTTGTTTGTCCGGTTACTATCGCATGTCTGGCTCATGGGATAATCTGCACGCACTCTTTAAGCAGGGCAAGGAAGGGTTGACCCTCTCTGGTCTAGTGGAAATTGTGTCCAATGAAGGCAATCAATCCGCGGTGCAGGGACAGCAGTGGATACTGTTTCTCAGCAGAGGGCTGCCTCAATGCGCCCTGATGGGTTACGGTCGAGTCGAAATGCGGAATCCGGGCGTGGGGCGGCAAGGTAATCCCATGAATCCGCCGCTTGTAGACCCTGCGCCGGGTGAGGCAGGGCAGCCCCCAGTTGGCGTGATCCCTCTCCGCGAGAATATGCCTATCACCCCTGAAACCCTGATCTTGGTCTCACCCCAAGCACTGATTCTGGCCAGCACTGATGGGGAGCGTCTGGGGATGAAGCTGGATGAATCCTATCTGGCGGGCAGTGTGCCCATCCTAATCGACGGGCAAATCGTGGGGCGGGCGTTGGTGGGGACGGGCTTGGGCATCCTCAACCAGCGCCAGCAGCAGACTTTAGGCATGATCACCACCGGGGTGATCGCCGCAGCCGTGATTTCTGGGCTGCTGGCAATGGGTTTTGGGCTGCTCTTTTCGTGGCGTATCAGCGCCCCCTTAAAGGCCCTCATGATTGGGGTGCGGCAGTTGGGCGCGGGGGTATGGGTTAAACCCATTGAGGTGCACAGCCGCAACGAATTTGGGGATCTGACCGAAGCCTTTAACCGGATGGCGGCGGAGATCACCCGGCAAGATCAACTTCATCGGCAGATGGTGGCCGATATTGCCCACGATCTGCGCACACCCCTGAGCGTGATGATGTTGGAGATCGAAGCGGTGGAAGCGGGCTTTCAATCCCCCCGCGAAGCAACCGTTTCGCTGCGCGAGGAAGTGCGTTGGCTTCAGCGTATGGTTGATGATCTGCGTTTGCTCTCCCTGCTGGACGCGGATCAGATGCGTCTCAAACCTGAACCTGTTCACTTATCCAATTTCCTTCAGGAAACCTATGATTTTTGGCGCACAGCAGCCGAGGCTGAGGGTAGAGTCTTACGCCTTGATGCCGCCCTTACGCTACCTACTCTAGAACTTGATCCGGGGCGAATGCGTCAGGTGATCGGCAACCTGCTCGACAATGCCATTCGGCATACCCGCCCCGGTGATGAGATCTGTCTGCGAGCCGAGCCGGAATCAGGGTTTGTGCTGATCGAAGTGCGCGATCAGGGCGAAGGCATCCCCGCTGAAGACCTGCCCTTCATCTTTGATCGCTTTTACCGGGCAGATCGATCCCGTTCTCAGGATCAAAAACATCGGGAGGGCAGCGGTTTGGGTCTGAGCATCGCCCACCAACTGATCGAGCTTCATGGAGGCAGCATTCAGGCCTTCAGTCAGGTGGGTTATGGTACAACCTTCCAGATACGCCTGCCCCTTCCGGGGCAGATACGCCAACCGGGACGCGAAGGTGAAACCCGCCTTACCCGCACCCCGGCGCGGGGGATCATCATCGATAGCCCTGCTGTGCAGCGTATGACTGAATCGCGTAATAGACCGGGCGCGGACTAAAATCGGGGTCTACCATCCGGAAGTAGTACCAGCTCTGATTCTTTTCGCTCTCATCAGGGCGTTTAAAGTACCAGTAGCAGATCACCCCGGCCCATGGCCACGCTTGCCGGGCGCGCTCAAAAGCGTCAACGGCGTATTGGGCTGCTTGTTCGTCAGTCACCTGCCCGTAGACCATCCGGGCTACAATGTCGGGCGCTTCGGCTTCGGAGGGCACCGGATTCCACGCGACTTCACCGATCCAGATCGGCTTGTGGGCATCCCCATTGGCCACCATCACATCCCGCAGCCACACCGGATAGTTAAAGTTGACGGTGTTGATCCGCATCCGGTGATCGGTGGGCCCGCTGAACAGTCCGTAGCCCTGCGCCCCCAGAATATCAAAACAGTCCTTTGCGCCTGCATGGTACATCCGCTGCAAAAAGACCAGTCCGTTGAGGTTATAGCCGCTGATGTCAATGGTGGGGGCGATTGCCCCACTGATCACCACGATCTCAGGGTCGATCTGCTTCAAGGCGCGGTAGGTGCGGCAGAGCATCTCGGTATAACGTTGAGGATCAACAGGCTGATCGCCCCATTCAGCGCCTAGATTGGGTTCATTCCATACCTGAAAATGGCGCACCCGTCCCCGGTAGCGGGTCGCGGTGGCGGCGGCGTAGTTCACAAAGTCCTGAAGGTCTTCGGGCGGGGCAAAGGTGCCTTTTTGCCCTTCAGGTTGGCTCCACGCGGGTGGTGTGCCCAGTCGAGCGATAATCTGCACCCCATATTTCTGGGCCAGCTCAACAATGCTGTCGTATTTGAGCCATGCGTTGATGGAGTCGATCTGACCGTCACCGTTGAGATCATTCCGGGCATCGGTAAAGTTTCCCCGTGCGCTGATCTCAATATCCTGCCATGTGAACTTCTGGCGTATCCAAGCGATCCCGGCGTCGTGGATCATCTGCATTTGGCGCTCACGTTTGGCCAGTTCCGGTTCCAGTTCCAAAAAGCTGTTCACCCCGATGGGGTTCTGAACCGGATGCAGGGTAGCGGTCTCATCATGAGTATCAGGCAGGCGGCGCAGCCCGTTGCCCAAATAGGTCACGAAGCCGTAAACCTGCTTGAAAGGTTGTTCCTCGCCTGTGATCTGGTAAAGGGCTTGCCATACCGCCCCCCGGCTGAGCAAACTATAACCCGCCCCGGCAAGCGCCAATAAGCCAATGCCCCCCACCAACACCAAGATCGTTAATCGTCTTTTCAAGGTTTTGTTCCCGCTTTAGCGTTCATCACACATTTAGGGTCCTCCCGCACAGTCAGTACATTCCCACTGGTGATGATCCTTACGATAGACGCACACCAAATCCTTGCCAGTCGCCGGGTAGGTCTGAGACCACCACGGGCGCTCCGAAGGATACACTGACTCCGGGCGGACGTTCAGTTTCACCCCGCAGTCACGATGCAGGGCTTCTTGAATCAGAGGCGCTTGCTCACGCTGCCATGCAGGGATATAGATGTGGAGATAAACAAAGGTGAACATCCACACCAACCATGCCAGCACCACCACCGCGATGATGGTGCGCCGGGTGTCAAGGGCCCTCGAACGGCCCTCACCCCACAAGCCCATCAAAGGGGGCTTCCCCGGCGCTCACCTTGGACCGAATCTCATCAACGGCCGCAAGGGCCTGCGCCCGCACCGAGTGATCAATTTCAAGTGCCTCAAATTCAGCCTCATCGATCAGCAAAATATCCCCTACTGCACTGACCCACACATCCAATTCAAGGTCTGCCCATGTGATCTTTTGGGGTTCGATCACCGCCGGAAAGGTGATATTGCAGTACCAGCCTTTCAGGTGACCATGAGTCACATCGTGAATTTCAAAGACATTGTACCAACGCTGGCTGTAATACCATTCAATGAAGCGATCCCCTCTACGCCAGACAATGTAACCATCATCGGAGTCGTCCTGATCAAAAAACGCCTCGATCTGAATCCAGTTTAGCCCTCGCGCAATTTCGGTACCGCTGTAGCGCCATTTTTCCCGCCCCAAATGATCAACTTTATGCACTTGAATGGTTTTCATATGGCAGTTCGCTCACTTTAAGGGTAGATTCATCCCTAACTAATCATGGCCTAATCCCCAATTTGAGGCGTGCATGATCGGTCAAAAATTGAATGATCGGTATTTAATTGAAGAAGTGATCGGCGAAGGCGCGACTGCAACCGTCTACCGAGGCACAGATTTGCGCTTGCGCCGCACCATCGCTATTAAGGTGCTGCTCCCTCACGTCCATACCACCACCCGCCAGCGCTTTGAACAAGAGGCTCTCGCTGCGGCGCAGCTTAATCATCCGGGTATTATGGCCATTTATGATGTGGGGCGGGATCGTGACCAGTATTATATCGTTATCGAGCTGGTCAGGGGACGTCCTCTGTACGAATACATCCCCACCACCCCAGACATGATCGCCCAGTTGGGCAGTCAGATTTGCAGTGCCCTTGATTATGCCCATCGGGCCGGGTTTATCCACCGGGATATCAAACCTGCCAACATTTATGTGGTGGGTGAGGATGAGGGCATCAAACTTATGGATTTTGGTTTGGCCCTGCCCATGGACGGGAGCCAAAAACGGGTGACTTCGGTCGGTTCGATCATTGGCACCCCTGCATACCTCTCCCCGGAACAGGCTCAGGGTAAAAAGCTGGATTTACGCACCGATCTGTATTCGTTGGGCATCGTCCTTTACGAGATGGCCACAGGGCAATTGCCTTTTGATTCCGACGATATTTCAGCGATCCTGATTCAGCAGGTCAATAAACTGCCCGTTCCGCCCCGGCAGGTATCGCCTCAGGTGCCCATCTGGTTAGAAGCGATCATCCTCAAAGCGCTCGAAAAACTGCCCGACAACCGCTTCCAAACGGCTGCTGCGATGGGCGCAGCGCTCCAGATGAACGTCACCGGTGGTGGGCGGGCTACGATCTCCAATGACAACATGCCTAAAGTTGAATCCCGCCCTCAAATTCGGGCGGCACTGGTGGATGATCATCCCAGCCTAAGAGCGCCTCTGGCCGCATACCTCGAACTCTCCGGTGATATTGCAGTGGTGGGTGAAGGGGGCAATGGGCAAGAAGGGATCAACCTCGCCCGTGAACACCAACCAGACGTTCTGCTGCTTGATCTCAATATGCCCGTGATGGGAGGCTTGGAGGCTCTGCCAGAAATCAAAAGAGCCAGCCCTAAGACCAAAGTTCTGGTGCTGACTGGGCGCGACGAAACGCCCTATATTATGCGGGCCCTGCGCGGAGGTGCCAATGGTTATATCCTCAAAACCGCCAGCGAGCAGGATGTGGTCAATGCGGTCAAGGACGTTCACAGCGGCGCTACGGTTTTAGGCAAGGGCATCGCGGAGCGTTTGGTAGAAGGCTTAAAGAACATGGGCAGCCTTGATCCGCTCAACGATCAAGAACATGCGGTGCTGCGCTGTATTGCTGCTGGGCTGGAGGAGAATGACCAGATCAGTGAGCACCTCAAACTTGGCCCTGAAGATGTGGTGCGCACCCTCAAAAATATCATCGATAAGTTGGGGGTCAAAACGCGCTCTGAGGCGGCCCTGATGGCCCTTCGTGGCGGCTGGATCACCCTTGAGGACATCAAGGACATCACCGGATGATGTGGCGGCGAGTCCTTCTCGCACTGTTGTTGATATATGCCCTCTCCGCGCTTGTCCGGGTCACCACCAATACTCTCGACAGCCGGGGTGCAGTGGATTTCTACACCTATTGGTATGATGGGGTGCTGGCCCGGCTGGGGATCAACACTTTCACCCGTTATCAGAATCAAGCGATCCCAGAAGCCACCCTGAGCTTTGTGGGGGTGGGTGAGCAGCCTATCCCCGCAGTCCGCTTTCCCCTGCCTGCCAACCCTCCCTTGGGCATCATCTTGTTCACCGGGCTGGCGTTTTTTCAGTGGGAGAGCGCTAAAGTCCTGTGGCTGATCCTGAACGGGCTGTGTGCCCTTCTGGTACCCTTTCTGCTGATCCGGCTGATCCCATCCCTGAAGCCCCCCCGCAGTGCCCTTCACTGGGAGTGGATAGGGCTTCTGACCCTCAGTTTCTGGGCCTTACTGGCCGTGCGGAACGCCATCGGCAACGGACAGCTTTCGGTGTTCACCTTTTTTTGGATGCTGGTCGCGCTGCATCTCGACAAACAGGGCCGACGCATTCCCACCGGGATAGCGCTGGCGCTGACCCTGATCAAGTTTTCGGTGGGCACCCCGCTGCTGGTCTACCTGCTGATCAAACGGCGCTGGAGCGCTCTCACTACGGCGCTGATTCTTCATGGGGCCGGGCTGGCACTCTACAGCCTCATGATCAACACCCCCATCCCGCGCTTGATCGAGCAAGGTGTGAACATCCTCTTTTTGCTGCGTCTGGATTACGATATTCGGGTGGTGAATTTGGCTGCGCTGATGCCAGCGGGTGAGGGGTTTGTGCTGTTGTCCGCGCTCATTGTGACCATCCCCACGGGGGTAGTTCTGGCGCGGCATTGGGCAGCGATCCAGCGCACCCCAGATACCGCCCAACCCTTGGTTGATCTGTGCCTCTTTGCCCTCCTTACCCTGACTTTCACCCTGATGCTTTACCACAACTACTATGACAGTTTGATCATCGGGGGCTTTTTGGCGCTGCTGGTGGGGCTGATCCTTCGTCCGTCGGAGGCATCGTTGAGCCGTGCGCACATTCGCTGGTTAGGGATTTTTGGGGCCCTGTGCGTGATCTTAATGAGCGTGCCGGGCGCGGCGCTGGTGAATTTTTTGCCCCGCACATGGGTGAGCCTTTGGCTGGATGTGATCACCACCTCTGGGGCGGTGCTGCTGACCCTCGCATGGGGAGTGTGTCTGTGGCTTCTGGGGCGTCTGGCACAGGCAGCGCCCTCTGCGAACTGAGCCTCAATCAAGAAACTTTAACGCTCTCTTTACGGGAAATTTCCGCCCTACACATTGTCTAAAGGCCCATCTTCAATACAATATGGATAGGCCTATTTTGTGGGGAGTGTGTTCCATGAAGAGAATATTTTACTTGGCGCTGGCCGCAGTACTTATCCTCAGTGCATTGGTGGCCGTACAACCGACTCAGGCACAATCACAGGGGAGATTCCGCTTGATCCATGCTTCGGCGACAGCGCCTGAAGTTGACGTTTATGTCAATGGGGAGCGGGTGTTTAACTTCCTTGCCTTCAAGAGCTACTCCAATTTCATCAAAGCCAATGCAGGCACCTATGAAATCGCGCTGCGTGAGGCCGGGGCTGCTGAATCCACCGACCCGGTCTTCACCAAGGAATTTAAACTGGCGGCCGACCAGACCTTGACCATTGTTGCTCAGGGCGAACCGGGCAACGACTTTGATATGATTGTCTACGAAACTGAGGATGTGGCCCCAAGTGGCAAAGCGCTCCTCCATCTGATCCATGCGATCCCAACTGCGGTAGGGGTTGACCTCACCGCCAAGGATCAGGTGGTTACCAAGAACATCGAATACGGCACGGTACGCAGTCTACCTGCGGCGGAAGGTCTCTATGATTTGAAAATTGTGCCCACCGGCCAAAGTGAACCGGTGGTGCTGAACTTGAGTGGTTCGGCGATTGTGAAGGATGTGGTCTACACCTATGTGATCACGGGGACGGTGGAAGAACCGACCTCGATGCGCATCGGTGATGGGCGCATGTATTTGGGGTCGGTCAATGTGGCAGCGGGCACCCCTCCCATCGACATCTACCTGAACGATGAACTGGTTTTTGAAGGCATTGCCTTCAAGAAGTTCAGTGATCTTCAGATTCGAGACAGTGGGCGTTACCGCGTGGCCATCCGTAAAAACGGTACAGCCGCCGACAGCGATCCGATCTTCCAGACCAACATCGCCCTGCCCGGCGGCGTTGCCGCAAACCTGATCGTGATGGGCAACCCGGACAGCACTTCGGGCGATGACCAGATGCGGATCAATGCTTACTGGGGCGCACCGATCATCAGTGAGGGCCGTTCCTCAGTGAACGTGATCCACGCTGCGCCCAGTTTTGCCCCCGTGGTGATTCTGGAAAGTGACAAGGCTATCACCACGCCCATCGCCTATCAGGATATTGGCAGTGCCAGCGGGCCCGCCAAAACCTACCAGATCAAGGTCGCCGACAATGGTAATAATTCGTTGGTGCGGATCAACCTGCCCGACTATGAACTAAAAGCGGGCAAACTGCACTTTGTCATCTTCACCCAAGACGAGAGCGGCAAACCGGACGTACTGCGATTCTTCGCCTCGCCCTTTGTCAGCTTGCGCGACGGTGTTAACTAATCGCCGCCATCACTGCGGTTGATCGTCTAGAGGCGCTTTGAGTCTTTCACTGGCGGCTGCGCCTTCTCTGCCTCAGCCTTCCCATGGGCTGGGGCCGCAGAAGGGGGCAGCCCCCGGACACTTCAAGTAGGCTTTTAGGCTCTCAAGAGCAGCCCTTTCACGCGAGGGGGATGGAGGCAGTCAGGCGTGACGTGAGGCAGCGGGGAAGCCTCTGCCAATACCTTTTCCCCGATGAAAGCGTCAGTATTGTATGTCATACCATGATCTCAGCGCCGAAAATCAAGAACGTGCATTCCTCGTAGGCGCAGAGTTGAAACAAGCGCGGCCCCTGATCAGCGTTGATGAGTCCCTTGATGAGTTGGCGCTGCTCGCTAAAACTGCCGGGATCGAAGTTTTGGGACGTGCCTCGCAGCATCTCCGCCAGATTGACCCTGCGACTTATATCGGATCAGGCAAAGTTTTGGAGATTCAGGAGATCGTCCTCGGTCTGAACGCCAATGTGGTCATCTTTGATGACGAGCTTTCGCCCCGCCATCAACGGGAGCTGGATCAGATTTTTGGGGAGACGATCAAGGTCATTGATCGTTCGGCCCTGATCTTGGACATCTTTGCACAGCACGCTCGCACCCGCGAAGGGGCCCTTCAGGTGGAATTGGCCCAGTATGAGTATCGTCTGCCCCGGCTTACCCGGCAGTGGACGCACCTAGCGCGGCAGGCAGGTGGTGGCGCCGGACGGGGTGGAAACGGTGGGGTTGGACTGCGCGGCCCCGGCGAGACCCAGCTTGAAGCTGACCGCCGCGACATCGGACGACGGATCAGCAAACTCAAAGGTGAAATCGAAGAAGTGCGGGCCCACCGTTCCCGCCATCGGATGCAGCGCAGTCGGCAGGGCGTTCCGGTTGCGGCGCTGGTGGGTTACACCAACGCAGGCAAATCGACTTTGCTCAACCGCCTCACCGGGGCGCAGGTGTATGCTGCCAATCAGCTCTTTGCGACTCTTGACCCCACCACTCGCAAGCTCGCCTTGCCCAGCGGCAAAGAGGCGCTGCTCTCCGATACGGTCGGGTTCATTCAAAAACTGCCCACAACCCTGATCGCGGCTTTCCGGGCGACTTTAGAAGAAGTTGCCGAAGCCGATTTGATTGTGCATGTGGTAGACTCATCGCACCACAATATGCGCCAGCAGATCGAGACGGTCGAAGACACGCTGGCGGAAATTGATGTGCCTGAGGTGCCGATCATCCTTGCGTTGAACAAAATCGACGCTGTTAAGGATGCGCCGATCCCAGACGTGGCCCCCACCTCGGGGCATGATCGTTACAACCGTTATGCCGCGGTGGTTTCGATCTCGGCCCGGACGGGTGCTGGTTTGGATACCCTGCTGGAGCAGATCGAGCGGGTGCTGCGCGAGACCATGTCCGAAATCGACATCCTTCTGCCTTATCAGCGGGGTGATCTGACTGCGCTGATCCACAGTCAGGGGGTGGTCGAAAGTGAAGAGCATACAGCCGAAGGCGTTCGTATTCGTGCCCATGTTCCGGCGCGGGTTGCGGCGCTGCTGGCAGGAATCAAGGAAGCATGATCACACGGCTTTTGCAGCGTATCGATAAATCCACTTGGCTTGCCTCGATCCTAAAATGGGTTCGGGTGAACCTACCCGCACGGCGCGGGCTGGTAGTGCTGGCCGCAATCGGAATCACCGTCCTCAGCCTGATCATTCATGTGCTGTGGTTGGCTACAGGCAGTACTTTCTTGGCGTTGTGCGGCTTTGTGTTCCTGCATCTGGCAGTGATTGTAGGTTTTATCGGGATACTGCTGGCAGAAGCCCTCGGTCGCGGCTATCGGGAGTGAGTCCCGCAAGCCTCATGCCCCTACCTCTCTCTGCCTGACCCGGCAGAGGGGGGCTGCTAAGATTTATAGCAGGGTGATCGCCCTCCCTCCTTGCCGCGACCGCTGCATGGTGCCCGTCTCCCGACTGCTGAGTACGGCTAGGAGAGGGGTGAAAGCCTTTGGTGGGGGGCGTCCCCCACGACCCCCAACGGGAGAGTTTGAGGGGTCTACCCCTCTAGAGTCGAATCCCCCCTTCGCCCGCGTGCGGGAGAAGGGGGCTAGGGGGATGAGGGTAAACTTACTGTCGCCCCTTCAGCCATCATGGAGAGGGGGAAGCCGTGCCAGCGGCGGGGGTGAGGTAAATCCCCGGAATGCGTCACTTTATTCTTGTGTCTCCATAAGCCCGCTTACTTCTGCCCGGCAAGCTGTTCAATGGCCCTGATCGTTAAGCTCCGATCTCCGGCGCGGCTGTCAAACCATGCGGCCGGATCGTAAATATCCGACAGCAGCCACGGGCAAAAGGCCATCAGGTAATCGGGTTTGGGAGTGCCGTCGGATAAAACCCCGGTCACAAACCAGTTAAAGATCGCCCGATGATAATCCCGGTGCAGTTTCTCACTGACGGCGGGATAACTGCTATCCTGTGCCTCACCCGGACGCCAGCCCCCTTCACCCGCGATCATGGGCGGCACAAACCCCAATTCCTGCTCAAACACTTGGGCAAAAAAGCGAAAGCCCAAAACGCCATGCTGATCGGCCGAATATTCGGGTGGATGGTTAAAGCCGTAGGGATGGGGCACAAAAAACAGCCGATCAAAGGTGTAGTCCAATTTCGCGCCCTTCAAAGCCTGAAGACTGGCCCGCAGCCAGTCCAGTTCGATCTGCTGCAACCCCACCAAGCCGCCGGCATCGTACACCGCCTTGACCGCAGGCAGTAGGTTTTGATGGTAGATGGACTGAGCATCAGTGGGCATGGACTCGTTCCACTCCTGCGCCAGACTGGGTTCATTGTAGACCTGAATGTAGGGTGGCTGCCCGTTAAAAGCCCTCAAGAAGCGCACATCCTCAGCCCAGTAGCTGTACTGCTGCGCGGGGAAGAAGTACGGCCGCCACACCACCGTGATCCCGGCTTGGGCAAAGAGCGGCGCAAGCTGAAGAAGCTGATCCCGCCCCAGATAGTTGACCAGCACCCAGCGCATCCCTAAACGCTGCATCCGGGCGATCTGCTGGCGGGCTTCAAAAGCGTCCCCAGAGGGAGACTGGAGGTAGTGAATACAAAAACCGTTGTCCTCAGCGGGGTGGTGCCATGGATCGGCGGAAATATCCACCAGTGGCAGATCGCCGGGGCGAAAGGCCTGCTCCGCGCCTTGATACGGGTAGGACTTCCAATCTTGGCCCTCGATGCGCACGATTCCTGTTTGCCCCACCGCCCACACCACCCCCTGATCGTCGGCTTCGATATGAACAAAACGATCCAGCAGCAGAGGATGATCAAAAGCGCTGTAGACGGTCATCTGTGCCCGTGAATCCAAATGGGCAAGGAAAGAATCACCCGCGGCCCACACACCGCCTTGGATGAAACTGAGACTATAGACCCCGCCAGCGCTTAAACCACCGCCCACCGCAAAATTGAGGAAGTTGGTCCCATCGTAGCGGGTGATCCCGCCGGGGTGAGCGAACCAGACCGCCCCATCAGGGGCAATGGTCAGATCGCGGAGGGTGTTATCGGGGATGAGGCTGTTGAAGGTGTTGAGCACTTCACAGGCGGAAGCCCCATTTTGGCACCGGAGCAGCCCGGTGAATCGAGTGGCCGCCCAAATATGGGAACCGTCTCCCTCAAGGGCGGTGATCCAGCGCAGCGGCTCCGAAGCAGGGAACAGGGCGGTGTGATCATCATCGATCAATCCCTGTCCTTGGTGATAGGTCTGCCCCACCAAATCGTAATGACTGTGATCAGCCCCGATCAGGCTTCCGGCATGTGTCCCCAAGGCACTGATCCAGCCCGGCTGTGCTGGTGTGGGCAAGGTCTGAGAGGTGTCTAGACGGAGAATCACGCCCCGGTTGGTGCCTCCATAGAGCGCGCCTGACAAGGCCCGCAGCGCGGTGATATGCCCTTCGCCCGGCCAATCCTGATCCCTGAACCTTCCCGTCTGGGGATCAAAACGCCGCAGCGCCCCATCCTCAAAGGCGATCCACAATGCCCCCTGAAACCAAACAGCCGCGCTTACCGGGGTGGGGTCATCGGCGAACTGGGCAGGCGCGGGGTAGGGATCAGCGCTCAGGGGGATGGACTTTAACACCACATCCGGGAGTTGGCTCACCTGTGTAGGGAAGGAGTCAATCAGGGACAAGAAGGGCGCATCTTTAAGCAGGTAGCGCTTGCCCTTAAAAAGCGCATATAGGGCGGAATCAGCTTCACCAGTTACAAAGCGTGAGAGCGGCGCAGCCAAAGGGTGAAGGCGCAGTGCGTCTTCCGGGATTTCCCGAATATCGCCGGGGGTATAACCCCAACTCAGGAAGGTCGCCCAACTGGTGATATGACGCAGGCTGCCATCATCCATGAGGCGGTAAACCGAGGCCGATGTGCCTTTGAGGGCTTCACCAGAGACAGGCGTAGGGGGTGCGGTGGGCAGCGCTGTAGGTGCCGGGGTGAAGGTCGGCTGCACCCCACCACACCCTGATACCAACAGCAGCAGGACAAGAAACGCCCAATTGAGCGCCCTTTGAAGCGCTGGAGTCGTGCCTGAGATCATTTGTTGCCCTCCGTGCCTGTTTTCTGATCAGCGCGGCTGAGTGTAGCCCTCTCTTATCCCCTTTGCCCGGCGGAAACCCTTCGCTGTACCGCCGAGACTCTTAGGGCAGTTGCTGCTCCAGCCGACTCACCAAATACTCAAAATCGAGTGTCCACTGGGGCACTTCTAAGCCGGAGATTAGGATGCGCCCCACCCCAAGGCGCAAGAACTGCGAGGAGATGATCTCCGGCAGATCAGGCGCGATGAAGGGCACAACGGTCTTGGCTTTGGCCAGCGCCGCCCGCGCCTGATCCAGTTCACCTTGGGCAAAGTGAAGGTATGCCTGAGCCAGATCAAGCCACTCCTCATAACTGACCTTATTGAGGGACGTTTCGGCTTGTGCCCGCACACGCTCCCATAAAGCGTCAAGGCTTTTGGGATCAGTCTGACCCTGTGTAATTGCCAGCACGAGGTTCACTACCCGTCCTTGCACCCCATACTTCAGTTCTGGGGGGCACTGCTCCCAGTGTTTCAGCGCTTCATCCAGATCACCCTGTTTTAACGACAGAAGGGTGCTCCAATAGGGGTTGAGTTTTTCTGAGACTGTAGGGGGTGGTTCGTATGCGCTTAAAATCTCACGGCGTAGAGGCGTTGTTGACCAAAACGACGATAGGGCGCTGTCCGGTCTGACCTCAAGGGTACGGCGGTAGGCCTCACGGGCACGCTCTGTTTGCCCTTGACGTTCAAGGATCGCGGCGTAATTAAAAACGATCTCCCAGCCATCTGGGGCGATCTGTACCGCTCGCTGAAGGGACTCAAGGGCGGCTTCAGGCTCACCAAGGCGCTCATACAGCGCCCCAAGATTGGCCCAAGCGGGGGCAAAAAACGGCTCCAGTACAGTAAAACGCTGATAAGCTTCAAGGGCGGTGCGTACATAAGGTTGTGCCTGTTCCGGGCTACGGGTGGGGTCAAACCCGGCTTCAGCGGCCAAGAAGCCCTTTACCAAATAATAGGCGGGCATCTGGGGATCACGCTGGATAGCCTGATCTAACTCTGTTAGTGCAGCATCGGAATCAGCTTCCGCAAAGCCTTTAAAAAGGGCCGCGAAATAATGGGCGTTGGCGCTGGTGCTGATCACCCCAGTGATCAGCAGCGCCCCAAACAGCCCTACCCACAGCAGGGGGATCGTCCGATGGTGGAGGCCTGAAGTCAGGGGGGGGGCGTTTGCAGGCACCGTAACTGAGGCTGCCAGCAGCACCGCCATGAGTGCAATCGCAGCTGTGAGCGCTGTAAAATCCAGCAGGTGATGAACGCCCATCCCAGCTAGCGCCGACACCCCACCAATGAGCATCCAACGGGCGCGGGCATCCTTGAGTGCTCGCCAGTTGAGCCACGAAGCCCGCGCTATTACCAACGCAGTGAGCGCCAATGCTGCCAGCCCGATCAGCCCCAGTTCAGCCGCGATGGTTAGGGGTAAACTGTGGGCATGGCTGTGAACCTGTCGTGGGGGCATGGAGTCGTAACGAATTTGACCCCGTCCAAAGGTGAACAAACCATACCCGGTAATGGGCTTTTCGCCAAAGAGGTTGAGGGCCGTCTGATACATCACCCCGCGCTGATCGCTGGCACGAATGCTGCTTGAGGAGACCTTGACCGCGATCAACCCGGCAAGGATCATCAGCCCGATCCCCACCACACTCACTACCCCACCGACAATGAGGAATCGCATCCGCTCGCGCCCTTGTGCCTGCGCCCACCATCGGCGCATCCGCTCCGGGGAGATCAGCCCCGACTGGGCCAGCCCAAGCGCCCCCAAAAAACCAAGGGCTGCGGCGGCGCTGAGCCACCCTGCACGGCTGAAGGTGAATAAGAGAATCTCCGCCACCAGAAAGGCATAAAGGCTCCAACCGATGCGCATCAAGCGTGTGCGCGCCGTCCATACCCGGGCGAGGACAAGAGGCAGCAGCCCAATCATGATGGTGGCAAGGCGGTTTGGGTTGTTGGTAGTCGCTTCCAAACGGATCAAATCGCTGAGTGAGGGCAACCCTTGACGCACCTCACCGGAAAGGCTGAAGTACGCCTGAAGCTGGCCTAACTGCTCCCGAAGGGAGAGCAGGATCATCACTGCCCCTGCCAGAAGAAGTGCATCCCAGATCGCCTGACGGCGGATGACTCGGTTAAGCAGCAAGTCCTGAATCAGGGCCCACACCAGCGCATACAAACCGGCATACCACATGCCGATGGCGATCCGCCGCCACAGATCGAGATTGCTGAGGAGTGACAGCAGGATCGCCAGCGCCCACAGCAGCGCGGCTCCATCTAGCGCCAGAAAGTGTGCCCGCCAATGCCCCCGGAACCTCGCCAACAGCCAAATGACGCCGATCAGCCCGATCAAGAGAAGGTTTACCATCTGCACTCGCGGGTTGATCATGCCCGCGTTCATGGTTGCGCCGCTGAGCACACCATAAATGCACAGCAGCGCCAAAATCAATTCAGTCCATAAAGAAGGACGCTTTTTCAAAGAATCTTCCCCACCAGTGTGACAAGGTTGGCGAACCATTTTAAGGATAGCGCAAAAGCGAAATATCTCGATCAAGTTCGCCCGTAGAATCTCCGCTGATGAGTATAATCAAGGGAAGGTAGATGACCTCCTGATGAAGCCGACTGATAAAGGACTGCCGTCATGAGCGCCCCATCCAAACGCGATACCCAGCCCGCGAGTACCCTCAGCGAAGCGCGCACCCGCCCCCAGTTGAACCTTTCCGAGCGCCAGCTTCTATTGATGTTTGGGGATACTTTTGCCATCGTGGTGGCGATTACCTTATCGCTGTTTATTTGGTCGGTAGTCTCGCGGGAGGGTTTCTCACTGGAATTTCTGATCCCCCGCGCTTATTGGTATATCCTGCTGCCCACCATTTGGTTTCTGCTGGCACGGGCTAACGATTTTTATGATCTGCGCCTTGTGTCCCAGCGCGGACGTAGTTTGATGCGTTTGATCTTCATCGAGTTTCAACTGATCATCGTTTATTTGATCATCTTTTTTCTCTCCGCACGGGAAGCACTGCCCCGTCTCTTTGTGCTGTACTACGCCGTTCTCTCCTTCCTCTTGATTATGTTGTGGCGTTTGTGGCGCCCTTTTTTGATCGGCTTCACGGCCACCCGCCGTCGGGCTTTGATCATCGGCGCGGGCGCGGGTGCGGAGGTGATCATCCGCACCTTACAGCAGGAGGCCGGCGAGGACTATCAGGTTTTGGGGATGGTGGGCAGCAGTGAACAAAGTGAACTTGCCTCCAAACTGGTCGGAACCGGGCGTGATCTGCCTTATCTGGTGAAGGAGAATCAGGTTTCGGAGCTGATCATCGCCTATGAGGGCGAACTACCTGCCGACGTCTTTCAAGGGGTGATGGCCTGTTACGAAAGTGGGGTGACCATCGTGCCCATGCCCCTGCTCTACGAACAGATCACAGGGCGTGTGCCCATTGAGCATGTGGGGCAGGTGCATTGGACAGTTGTCCTGCCTCTTCAGGGACGCACCGCTGCCATCACTACCTACTTGGCCCTCAAACGTTTGATGGATGTTGGGCTGGCGCTCTTGGGGCTTACAGTTTTTGCGCTGATCTTCATCCCCTTGGTGATCCTCATGCAGCTTGATTCACGAGGGGCAATCTTTTATGTTCAAGAACGGGTGGGGCGCGGTGGGCGGCGCTTCCGGGTGATCAAACTCCGTTCGATGATCCCTGATGCGGAAAAGTACACCGGGCCAAAGTGGGCCACCGACGATGATCCGCGTATTACTAAAGTGGGCAAAATCCTGCGCAAGACTCGCCTTGATGAGGTGCCTCAGTTGATCAACGTGCTGCGGGGTGAGATGAGCATTGTGGGCCCCCGCCCAGAGCGTCCCCATTTTGTGGAGCAGCTTACGGAGCAGATTCCCTTTTATCGCACCCGACTGCTGGTGCAGCCGGGCTTAACCGGATGGGCGCAGGTGCGTCACGGATATGGCAACACCACCGAGGACGCCCTGATCAAGCTCCAATATGATCTGTACTACATCCGCCACCGTTCGATCACCTTAGATCTGCTGATCATCCTGCGCACTGTGGGCAAGGTCTTGTCAATGGGGGGGACGTGAGGCCACAGATTTTGCGCGAAGCTGTACTTTAAGGTTGGGCAGAGGGTTTTACGAGACCGCGCCAGAACCCCAGTCCCCAAGCGGTATGAATGATGAAAAAGGCACCCATGATGAGCAGCGGTGATACTTCTGCTTCTCGCTGCCGGTCTGCGGCCACTGCGGAGACGGTGAAGTAGGCAAGGAGCATCACGCCCCAAAGCCCCCACGCACCCTGCCACAAGATTCCCAACAGCGGCAGCCCGATCAACGCGGTTACAAACGTGGGCGCTACAATCTGGCGCATTCGCAGCGCCCCCGGGTGCAGTTTGAGCATCTGGGCTTTTTGCACCCCGTAGCGGAAATACTGCCGCCACAGTGCTCCAAACGATGAGCGGGGAAAGTACGTCGAACGAATATCGGGACTGAGGTAAATTTTCCCACCTGCCTGACGGGTGCGATAGTTAAACTCGTAATCCTCGTTGACGTTCACTGCGGGGTTGAACATGCCCACCACATCAAACAGTTTGCGGTGCCATGCGCCCAGATAGACGGTATCCACAAACTGTGCGCGATCACTATGATGGAAAGCGGTGGGCACTGCAAAGGGGGACATGGTTGCGGCTGCAATCGCTTTGCCTGCCGGTGTTTGCCCTTCAGGGCGCATCAAGCCGCCCACATTGACCACCCCTTGATCGGACATACGGCGCAGCAGCGAGACACACTGAGAGACGTAATCTGGCGCAATAATTGTATGCCCATCAACGCGGATGATGATCTCACCCGAAGCCGCTTGCAGCGCGAGATTCAAGCCCGTCGCTTGGAGACGTTCCGAGTTGGGGATAATACGGACCCTAGCCAGACCAGGCGACTGCATAACAAGCTCTTGGATAACATTCAAAGTGGAATCATCACTCATCCCATCAGCGATCAGTACTTCCATCCGATGTGCTGGATAGTTTTGATGAAGAACTGCTTCCAGACTCCGCACGATGAAAGATTCTTCGTTGCGAATGGGCATCAGAACAGACACAAACGGATGATCCTCAATTGGGTGAGACGTTTGAGGCATGTGGTTTAGTTCCTTCGACGTCCACGACGAATACCATCACACAAACCCACAACAAAGCCCGTGTGTTCGATGATGGTGAGTGGCAAAAATGCGAGCGCCCATCCGAAACCAGTACTTCGCACCCGTCGTAAAGTTAGCCAGGGTGAAAGGACAATTGCACCTAGGTGCCGGATCAGTTCAACCAATGGTGTCCGTCCGTTGTGCCATTTATAGGACATCAGGAAATTGCCTCGTCCATAACGATATAGTGTTCTGTAGAGCGATCCAACTGTCTGACGGTGGTGATGTTGGACGGAACCACGCGAGGTCACTGCCAGAACATCCCCGTTTTGCCGTAACCTAAATGAGAGATCGGGATCTTCGGCACCAGGAAACTCACAGGATTCATCGAACCCCCCAACCGCAAGGATCGCCTGTCGGTAAAATGCGGCATTAGCAGTAGTGAGGTAATCTACCTGTCCACGTCGTACTCGATGGCGAATTAGCCCAGTAAATTCTATGTAGCGTGATACCCAACTTTCCGACCCAGCACTGACAATTGGACCCCCTATGCCTACTGCACCTGATTGCTGTTTCGCATTACCGAGGTCTTCAACAAGATCTTCTAACCATCGCTCGCCTACCACACAATCTGAGTCGATAAATGCGATGATTTCAGCTTGTACCCCCACCCACAGTCCTGCGTTCCTTGCACTTGCGGGCCCCCCGTTAGGCTTTTGAATCAGCCGAAAATTCCCCGCCCAATCCCGAGTCAGGTCACTGGCACGCATTACGGTATCGTCCGTTGAGCCATCATCCACAAGGATGATTTCATAACGATCCAGTGGATAGGTCTGTTTCAACAGCGGAGGCAGACAGAGCGCAACAAAGTCCGCCCGGTTATAAATAGGGATTACCACGCTTACATAAAGTTTTTGTGTCTGGTCAGTATTCATGAGTTAGACCCGTTTTGCCACAAGATAGACATCATGAGCAGACAGCTCACTATCGTCCAGCCCAGCGAAGTCATGGTGCAAATTATGACGTGGAAATCGCTGTAGTGCGGTGGGGTTGCCGATCACTTCCATGAGTTGAACCGTAAAACCTTGCTTCTCGAAGAGTTTTCTGTATTGAAAGGGGCGTAACCTATTCTGAAAGATAAAATCTGAGTTGTATTTGGCAAAATCACGTTCTGAAAAACGCAGGAAATTGATCGTGCTTATCGATGAATCCGAGTATGAGAAGTGATCAGCCGGGTTAATAAGATGGAATGTAATTCCACCGGGTCGTAAAATGCGATGCATTTCCGCTATGAGGGTTTCTAATGTAGGCAGCGGAACGTGTTCCAGAACTGTATTTGAATAAACCGCTTCAACGGATTCGGATGGGAGTTCTGTCCGTGAAGTGTTAACTGGCGCTCGGTAGTCAATTTGGCAATACTTCAAAAGCGTATTGACCGACTGCTCGTTGTCAATTCTGCTGCGAAGTTCGGCTTGTTTTTCCACAAGGCTTGTTTGATTGCTTGTGTTACTCAACGCAAGTAATGAGGGTGAGAGTGTAGAAAGCTGCTTGGCCGCATCCAAAACAAGGGCGGGTTTCAGCAAACGACTAACATCCAGTGTGATGCACGATCTCTGCCCATGTAGCCAGTAAAACATGGGTACAACAGGTACCCAACCAGAACCAATCTCGACTGTGTTCCGATCTTGAATATGCTCCCCTACCGTGTATAGCCTCTCCAATAGGGTCCTGCCTTCGCGCAGCTTCTCCTCAATTTGAAAGTTTCTTAGCCCACCAAAAATGCGCTGTCCCACATGATAATAAAGCCATTTTCCACCGGGTGTTGAAGACAATATGCGCTGAATATGTGCTTTTGTTGTCCATCTCATATTTCACTGATCCAATATCCGAAACTACCTTGTGATGGCCCTGTCATATGTATATAAGTGCAATGCGCATGTGGCCAACGAGATTCTTGTGTGTACCTACCTCAACTGCGCTTCTACCCGAAGGGCGATTTCGGTGGCCTGAATTTGCTCCCACAATGGGATTGCCCATGTCCCACCCTGCTGAATAGAGCGTCCGAACGACTCAAGCTCTTCTCGGTGTCCTTTATCAACCATCGCTGATTGTATGCCCTTTTCTTTGCTCCCCACAACGGTCAACCGTTTGTAATCATCAAGCACAATAACTTGGCCATCAACGAAGATTTCCATCTGCTCTTTGGGGTAATCTGTTGAGCCAAGGGCAGTGTAGGTGAACGTTGCCACCGAACCATCCTCAAACTTGATGACGGCAGCAAAGTTGTCGCGGGCGCTGTAGTATTGGGTTGCGGGGGCGATGTTGTAAGCCTGAATATCCGTCACTCGACTGCCAGTCAAAAAGGTAAATAAGTCGTAGATATGGCAGGCTTCACCGAGGTTTCGCCCTCCCCCTTCCGTCGTATGCACCCAATGATCCAAAGGTAAATAACCCGCGTTCATCCGATAATTGAGGATCATCGGGTTGGTGCGCCGATGAACCCATTGGTGAATACGCCTTGCATAGGGTGAAAAACGGCGATTGAACCCTGTCTGCAAGATCGGTGTTGGAAGGGTGCGCTTCTCAAAAAATGCTCGAATATCATCAAGTTCAGAAACCGTGAGTGCAAGCGGTTTTTCAAGAAATACATGTTTTCCAGCAGAGAGGGCCTCTAGGGCCATACGAGTATGCAGGTTATGGCGAGTCGCAATGAGAACTGCATCAATGTCCGCATCCTCCAGAATCTGCTTATAGCTGGTGGTTGCAGCAGCAGCTCCAAACTGTCGCGCCGAAAGGGCTGCGCTATCACCACTGCGATTCATGATTGCACTCAGGTGGTACATCCTAGAAAGAGCCTTGAGGTTGGGTAGATGGACCCCTTTAGAAAAACTCCCTGCACCCACAAGCGCTATCCGTATTTGCCCAGAATGTGCTTTAGGCGCCGTGGGATTCCTGATCCGTTGTATAAGGTTTGCTTCTTCCCGCTTTGGATAAGACAGGAGAACAACCAGAGGACGGGGGCTGGCTGTTTCGAGAGAAGTGTAAGCTTCACCAGCCTGATCAACCGGGAATGTGCCTCCGATGAGGGGATCAACGATCACACGTTTCTCCGAGAGCAGTCTCAGATACTCCGACATATTGCGGTTTTCTGTCCAACGAACATAACCAACCGGATAATCCAATCCCTCAGCCTCGTAATGGCGATCATAGCGCCCGGGGCCATAAGAGGTGGAAATGAAAAAGTCTAGCTCTTTCTCGTACATATCGGCCCGATTGATGTGCAGACCGACATCGCCCACAAGCACAACTCGCCCTTTTTTACGGCACATTTGAAAGGCTGTTGAGATAACCCCATCAGAGGGTGTGGCGGCGGTGATAATGACCCCATCAGCACCAATACCATCGGTAAGGCGTGCTGCCTGAGCAATTGGCATATCACCCTCAGGCTGGATATCCATCTCCATGCCAAGTTGGTGAGCTAGTTCAATCCGGTGCGACTGCAAGTCCATACCGATAACTCGGCAGCCATTGGCCCGTAGAATCTGCGCTGTCAACTGCCCTAAAATGCCCAAACCGATCACGACAAAAGTTTCCCCTAGCGTGGGGATGGCACGCCTTACTCCCTGAAGCGCTATGGCCCCTAAGGTGACTGTACTGGCCGCCGCAAAAGGTAATCCTTCTGGGACAGAGACGACGAGGTTGCGGGGCACACAGATAATTTCAGCATGGTGGGCGTATTGCGCGCCCGCGCAGGCAACACGATCCCCTAAAGCAAGGTCTTGAACACCCTCACCTACCTTCAGAATCACACCGGATGCGGAATAACCTGAGGCAATTCCCGCGGCGCTGGCAGCAAGTTTGTTCTCGACCAATGCGCGCACTGCGCCAATACCCTGAGAGAGAGCTGATTGCATCACGCGACGGGCTTTATCGGGCTCCTGTAAAGCCCGTTTCCATAGGGGGGCGCCACTTCTTTTTACGCCGCTAAGTTCAGTGCCAGTGGAGATACAAGAATGATCAACCTGTACCAGCACGAATCCGGCTTCTACCTCTGGCGCAGGAACCTCTTCAATAACTGCCTGCCCTTGGCGAATCAAAACCTGTTTCAATGGATTCCCCCTTGTACTGCTTTTAATCGGTTTAGCCGGTTTATATCTTGATACATACTGCAACCATCAATGAAGGTATCTCGTCTTCAATCCGTGTTTATGGTGTCGTGTTTGATGAGAACACTTGAAAAAGCAGTTGTTGATAGGCAGCAGAGATGCTCTCTAACTGGTAGGGCTGAAGCCAGTTGCGCAGCCATGCAGCGTCGATGGGGGGCGGTGGGCTGCTGATGAATTGATAAACGGCGTGCAAGTGGGCCTCTGTGGGAACACCTGATTCATCCTCATCAGTGAGGCACAGCGCTGCGGGATAGGCGCTGAAAAACTCGCTGGAGCTGTCATGGAGGATGTGCGCAAGATTGAGGATCGGCTTGCCGAGGCTGGCATATTCAACCACCTTGCTGGGCAGTTGATACGAAGTTTTGTTTCCGACGTTGACCAGCACCGCCGCTTCGCGCATTGCCTGCATCGCCCTTGAGCGGCTTACACTGCCATGCAGAAAGATTTTTTCGTCCAGCAATTCGGGGTAGGTCTGAAACGCATCTGAGGAGAGAGACACATTCCCGATAAAATGCAGTTCAAGACGCGCTCCTAATGGCGTTTTCAGAAGTGCCGAAAACAAGCGAAGCAGAAACTCTGGACGACGAACTGCGCCATACATCTGCCCTGCAAACACCAGCCGAAGTTTGTCATCCTGTGGAAAGAATGGCTCCGAAGAATCCTCTCGATTCAAAGGAGACAATAAAGGAGGAATAACCGATAACTTTGAGGCGCTTTCGGGAAAATGGGTTGCGTAGATTGCTTGGGTCTGTCGAGTTGTGACCGTGATTACCTTAGCCCGTTGAAAAACATTCCTCTCAGCCCGACGGTTGAGCCTTCGGTAAAGTTGTTGGTTGTTTGGCGGTTCAATATCCCGAAACCAAAAAGGATCACCGTTATCCACTAACCAATGCAGGTGGGGTAAGTCACGGCACAAATCCAAACCAACCAGATGGGCCGTGAAGTGTGGTGAGACGCTGATCAACGCATCATAGGGCATCTTTTGAACAAGGTCTCTTGCCTGTCGGAGAGCGGGGCTACGCCACAGAAACCCACCATCAGGCCATTGTAATGGCAAGTACACCTTAAAAAAGAACCACCGTAGGAATGATCGGATCTGCCGCCCCCCTCCCCGTGAGTCCGATTGTTGGCTCTGAATCTTTGATGGGGCCGAATTTCCACGTTTATAAAAGCTTCTGATCCGTTCTTGCAGGTCAGCATTTACCCGGTAAACATTCACACCATTTCGGGTTTCTTGGCGCTCTAGCCCCGGTTCCCAAGCGCAAACAACATCAACCTGATGTCCCTGCCCTGCCCAGTATTCTGCAAGGGAGGCCCATCGAAATGCCCTCGCGCTTGTTACGGGCGCGTAAAAGTAACTGAGGATTAGGTAACGTTGTTTTATCGACATCTCGCCCCGTATTTGGGAGAAATCATTAAACTTCTTGACGGGATTTCTGGGTGCTCCGGTAATGCTGCCAAAGCGTCAGGATCATCAGCAAAATCTTGAATCACTATTCTATCACTCTCGATGGTTACAGCCCGATAGATAGCGCTGCCACATGCATTATACATTCCTAAGAAGCCCTCAATCCCAAAATAAAGGCAGCGGGCTTGAGCCTCATCACCCAAACGAAATAGACCTAGATCAAGCCGACCGGGTTCACACTTGTTTTTGTGGGGAGCAAAATGTGCCTGAACCGAGCGATACTCATTACGCCGTATCGGGAGTGGTGTATATACATAGCTTCCGGGGTCGGTAATCCAATCCACGCCCTGAATGTTGAGTTCAATCGAAAGTTGATCATTGTGGGCGTGCCCACCATTGCCGCGCTGTCCAATCTGTCCGCATCGAATAGCAAGGTAAACCTGTGGTGATCGGTAGATAAATAAGCCAAAGTCTGGGTAGCCATAGGTGACTAATCCGACATGCAAATCGGATGCAGAAACCCTTATTTCGAAGTTTCGAGGTTTGTAACGCATGGATAATTGAGTAATCTCAGAAATCCACTGATTCCCGATGTGAACCTGTTCGGCCTCGGAAGGCGCTGTTGGTTCCTTATATGAGGGCAGTACCCGCTGACCAGCAAGCTGATGAACGAGGTGCGTCTCCGCTTGATAACCTTTGCTGCCCACCGACTCTGTGAAGTCACTGCGCCCAAACAACCCATTCACTGCCGCAAGCAAATGGCGATGATCAAGGACATCCTCGTCCAGATACAAGGCATCATCTGGCAGTTCCGTGTAGTGATCAAGCGTGAGGTACTTCGCCCGGGCCTCAGCGGTGGTAAACGCGTGAAAACACGGGAACAACTTCACAAAACGTCCGCTATCGTTGTCTCCAATCTGGGAAACATGGCCAGAAGGCTTGGTAATATGGGAACTAAACTCGGCCATTTTTTCGAGCCTAGCCCAGTGTGTGGGGGAGAACAGTGTCTCCAAATTCAGCGGTGCTGGTGGCAGAGGGCGAGGGAATGCGTAAAGATCGAATTGATACTCGTGAAGCGCCGCTTGTTTTTGTGGGGAGAGTCCCTGCAAAAGCGCAACTGCATATACGATCATTTCAGCCGAGAGGCGGTGGTAACTTGTGGACGCTTCAAAGTTGCTGCCATCCGGGTTGAATTGGGCCAGCAATTCAAAAGAGATTTCTTGTGCAGCAAACGCTAACCAGCAGTCGGTTTGCGGACTGCGCGGCAAATAGGCAGACACAAACAGAAGCCCAACGACATTCGCCAGATAGTGGTTACCTCGCCATTCAGGGTGCCATTCTAAGTTGGCAGCAATGTGCACACCATGCTGAAAAACGCTGCGTTTTAATTCAGCAAGAAACCCGGCATCAAAAGTGGCCCCATAAGCACAAAAAAGATCATAAGCCACAAGCCAGTTAGCGATCCGGATGGCAACATCCATGGTGCAGTACCAGTTGACCCCAAATCGAGGCGGATTGGTAGCGATAAAGTCGAGGATTTGGTCGCGGAATTCCGTACTGTATCGTTCGGGGTCTTCAAAATCAGGTTCGTCTGCGCTGGCGAGTGCATAGGCCCAAGCCAACTGCGGCAGATGTTGGGCACGTGCAAGTTCCCACGGCACTTTTACATCAACCCCGGGTAGGTGCCCATAAGGAATAAATCGATACCAACGATTTTCACCCCAGCGATACCCTGATTTGAAATCCAAATGCCAGTCGATGGGGATATAGGTGGGGCTAATCAGCCGCCAAATTCGTTGCGATTCGGAGAGGTTGGCTTTATTAATGCGCCCCTTGAGCCATCGTCCATCCGTATCAATCTGGGGGGTAGGCGGTGTTTCATAACAGCAGCCCTCAACACCAGCGCAGTGCATCCCATGCTTGACCTGTACCCAACCGGAGCCAAGCAGATCGAATCGATGCGCAAGGTAATGGTTACAGACATTTCGGAGGTGCTCATGGAAAGGTTGCAGGGTTTGAACGGGTAGAGGTGCAAAGTGGCGAAATAAGTTGCCAAAGGTGATAGTATCAAACGTGGGCTGGTTTCGATCCCGTCGATAACTGATCTGATTACGAACCTCTCTTAGCACTTTGCGAAGCGCTCTTTTCAAAAATAGGTCCAATGATGCCCCCAATGAATGTTGCCGTTTGAACAAAGCGCGCATGTGCTGATCTACCCATTGCTCTTTTTAAGCTTATCTGGGGCACTTCTCCGCTATGGAATTGTCTATGGTGTGTCCTGTTGAACCTGTTTGAATCGCTGTCGATGGCTGCGCGCCCGAATGTAGATCATCCCATTGACAAAAGCAAAAGAGGCAAGAGTTGCCACCGCTGTGCCGGAAGCGCCAAACGCCGGAATTAGCACCACATTGAGTCCAATTGAGAGCACCAAACCCAAAGCAATAACAAGTACCAAGAACTTGAAATCCTCAAAACGCATTACCACGTTCACATGAGGACTGAACGCTAGTGATACCCCTGCTGAGGCGGCTAGAATCTGAAAAACGGTGATTGCCTCAGGGTATCTCCCTTTGTCAATCCATGGGATAATCCATTGCGCAGCCCAAGCCCCAATAAATAGAGTCGGTACAACAACCCGAAGCAACCGAAAATTGTTGTGATAAATGCGATCTAGATCGCGGATAGTTGTGGCGGTTTGTATCACAGGCAGCAGCACCGCATGAATAGAATTGAGCGCCATGATCAAAATGGTGTAATACCGAAAAGCGGATCCGTAGGTAGCGAGCTGGAAATTTGTCCCCATCACTTTGAGCATAAACACATCAAGCTGAGAGAAAAATGCCAACAGCAAAAAATATATGAACAGATGTCGATACGGACCCTGAATAATGCTTCTTGCGAGATTCAAAGCCTTACCTAACTGCAGCATTTCCTTCAAAGCAAAGGACTTGCCAAAAGCGGTAAAAAAAACAACCATAGCCGCGCCGGCTTGCAGTAAAATGACCTCTACAGCGTGCGGTTGCAGTTTGAGCACAAGAATCACCAACAATAACCCCATACAGAATAGCAAAGTTCGGGCAGTATCAATCAATGAATATCGTAGAAACCGCATCTCTTGTTGAAAGATAGACCGCACATACTCAGTGAACAAGGTGGCAAGGATAAGGATCAGAATCACCCAGTATTCGTGCCCTACATCCACTGCTAACGGTGACAGCAGGATTGTCATTACGAAAACACCAATGATCTGTAGGCTCAAAAAGGAGGCTGAGCGTTTCTCCAGATTCAGGTGCTGGAAACCAACAATGTAGATACGGTTAAAACTTGATGCCAAAGTGCCGATAACCACAGCGGTGATAGAGAGTGCGAAGGTGTATTTCGCATATTCACTATCAGCCATAAACCGGATAAGTAAGAAACTCACCAACCCCGATACAATTTTTGAGCCGGCGTCAAAAGTGAGTACTTGAACGATGTGTCTCATGTATGGTGATGGATGTCTAGGGGGATTTTCCAACGTTTGGCATTTAGAGTTTTGCGGAATCGGGCGTAGTAGCCACGCTGGTATGTATAAGGATTAGGTACTTCCCCTATTTTATTGAGGACAAACATCCAACCACTGTTCATGAATGCGGGAAGTCTGTTGGCGATTTGGGCATTCCACTGAATGACACTAGATGCTTTCAACAGACTATCAATCAAATACCCACATAGGAAAGTTCGGGCTTTATATTGTTCAAGTGTGAAGCCATTCGCTGCGAATAGCTTGCGTATCTCCCTATGTGTGAAGAAGTTTGTATGAGGACTCACTGCCAATGTCCCTGTGATGTCCTCCGTGTTTTGGGGCTTACCTAGGATGGCATGTTTTACCTTTCGTAGCACCCCCTGAATCCCGGAGACGTTGAGGAGTGCCTCGACCAGCGCCATGAATTCAAAAGGGCCGTAACCATTGGGGCAAGTGAGCAGCACCGTACCTGATGGATTTACATGGCTGCTCAAAAACCGAAGAAATTCCGAGGGTTGTTCTGTATGCTCAATTACCTCTGAGGCAATGAGAAAGTCAAAAAGAGCCTCTGAAGGTAGCTCTTGTAAGCTTGCGAACCTAATGTTACTGATCTTGAACTGCTCCTGAGCATACTGAATACTCTTTTTATCGATGTCCACGCCTAAGAATTGAGTCTCAGGAAAACACTCTGCCAAAGGAACAGTAAGATTCTGCCCAGTTCCACAGCCAACGTCCAACACGCGCTTCGGTCTTTTGACCTCTAACAAGGTTTTGGCAAACAAGAATCTTTTCTGCATCCCATAAAGATCTTCAGTTATGCACATATTCTCTCCACCACAGGGCGAAGTTAAACAAGTACCACACTTTATCACTGCGTTTATCGTCCAGATAACGTGTAACTTCTGAGGGATTCAGAAAATCAGTCTGGACGCAAAAATCATTCAACTCACGGCGCACTACATCACCCAAACGTCCTAAGAACCACTCGTATATGGGCACTGCAAAGCCTTGTTTAGCCCGATTGATCAACTCGTCGGGGATCAACCCATGAACGGACTTTTTGAGCAAAACCTTCAAGTGCCCATCGCGTGTTTTGAGCGCTTCAGGGATACTCATGGCAAGTTCAACGAATTTGTGATCCAGAAATGGGACTCGTGCTTCCAAACTGACCCCCATACTCATCTTGTCTACGCGCATCAGAAGCAGTTCAGGAAGGCGCATATTGAGATCAAGATAGGTCATCCACTGCAAAGGTTTGCGCTCCCATGCCTTCGTCTTAAATCGATCCCAAATGGGTCTAATGGTCTCCCAAGAAGTTAATCCACTGAATCGAGCCCGCAGCCTCGGTGAAAGTAGACGCTTCTTTTGAGTTTCCGTGAATCCCTCGGCTCCTCCCCAAAAGACTGGCTGCCCCAATGAGCCTCGCCGCAGATATTCGTAATAGAGCTTGTGTGATTTTCCTAAGCCTTGTAAAACGCCTAACCCTAAACGCTTAAATACCTGAGGCACAGGCAGATTGTCGTATCGCTGAAGATTGAGCGCAAGTTTCCAAGTTGGATATCCCCAAAAAAGTTCATCTGCGCCCTCACCCACCTGACACACAACAACACCGTTGTCGCGTGCCAACTTGGACACATAGTACACAGGTACACACACCGGATCAGCGATAGGTTCATCTTGTAAGTGAACCATTTGAGGTAAAAAATTAATCAGGTCATCAACCTTGAGCAACCGTTCATGATGCTCAGAACCCACAAGTCCTGCCATCAGACGTGCATAGTGGGTCTCGTTCTGATAGCTCTGATATTGACCGTTGTACCCGATGGTAAAGGTTTTAACTCGTCCAGTCTCGCCTTCTGAGAAGAGTGCAGCATTGGTACTTGAATCGATCCCGCCGGATAAAAAAACGCCGACAGGAACATCGCTCACTTTGCGAAGCTGTACAGCAGTTCTGAGTTCGGAGAGAATGCGCTGAGCAATCTCCTCCTCTGATGCGTCTTGAAGGGGCTGGGTGTGGTCAAGTACATCCCAGTATTTTTGCTCCGTTACCTGACCGTCGTCTCGGATACGTAACCATGTCCCGCTGGCAAGCTTCTTGATCCCAGCGAATAAGGTTTGAGGCGCAGGGGTTGTGAGAAACGAGAGGTAATGATAAAAAGCTTCTTCTTCTACTTGACGGGGTTGTTCTGGATCTTGAAGTATGCCTTTAATTTCGGAACCAAATACGATACGCTCATGATGGATGCTGTAGTAGAGGGGTTTGATTCCAATGCGGTCACGAATAAGCCACAGTTCTCGGTTTCGATCATCCCAGAGCGCAATGGCAAACATCCCCCGAAAGCGTGCAAGACACTCAATGCCCCATTCCTCAAAGGCATGGAGAATGACCTCGGTATCCGAATGATCCGTTCTCCATGTATGCCCACCAACTGCTTCCAGTTCGGCCCGAATTTGAGCGTGGTTGTAAATTTCACCATTAAAAACAACCCAAAGCGAGCCGTCCTCATTGCTCATCGGCTGGTTTGCAGTGTCAGAGAGGTCAATGATCGCAAGCCGTCGAAACCCTAGACCCACCTTCTTGTTTGGTGAAATCCAAACGCCTGCGCTGTCTGGTCCACGATGTGCCATCACGTCACGCATAGTGCTTATATAGGTCTCGGTGACCTCAAAAGCCCGCCCGAAGCTCATTGCACCGATGATTCCGCACATGGATCATTCACCTTCCTAGGCACAGGACGTTTATTGCGAGCTGTCACAAACAGACCTATCATGAACCACCATGATACGGTTGCACGCTTCCTAAATCATACGTCAGGGCAGTGGTTATGTCGAGAAGTTTGAAGGTAGTGGGCAAGGGTCAAATGAGCAGATAATCAAATGTCCTCATGACCGGTAACAGAGCACAATAGTCCTGTGCAGCATAATTTTCGCCACTCCCCGCTCCTCCCCATTGCCCCTTAAAACACAGTTCGTTAGAATGAGCGCAGGATGCGGTGGTCTGAATGCAACTGGGTCCTGAACAAGGTTTTAGGAGAGGAGTAAACCCAAGAAGGCAGCGTTAAGCACCATGAAGCTGATTCGTCCCCTCACCCATCTGCCTCTCTTGCGTAACCGCATTCCCTCCCTTGAGGCGCTGCTTGCCCCCGGACAGCTTCAATATCTGCCCGCGTGGTACCGCTCCCGGCGCAAGGACTATCTGCTGCGCCACCGCATCCCATGGATCACCTTTGATGCGGCCCGCTTCCTGCGCCAAACCCTCAAGGACAGACCCCCTCTTAAGGTGTTTGAGTACGGATGCGGCGGCTCCACCTTGTTTTGGGGCAGCCTCAGGGCTACCTGTATTTCCATTGAGCATGATCTGGACTGGATTCAAAGACTTGAGGGGTGGAAGGCAAAACTGCCTGATCCGGCGGCGATCAGCCTGCGTCACATCCCGCCTGATCCCCTTGTGGAGGTACAACCCGCTGCGGTGGTACCCGATCTGGCTGATCCTGACGCCTATCTCAGCGATTGGCAGATATTTTCAGGGTACACGTTTTGGGCTTATGCCTCCGCCATTGATGCCTTCCCCGACGGGCATTTTGATGTGGTGCTGGTTGATGGTCAGGCGCGTCCTTCGTGCCTCAAACATGCCGCGCCCAAGGTACGTCCGGGTGGGTATCTGATCCTCGATAACGCCGAGGTTGAGCGCTACCTCGTGCAGGCGGGACGCTTTCTGGGTGACTACAATCTGCGGGCTTTTATGGGGCTTGCCCCCATTGACGGCGCACGCTCCCAGACCAATATCTATATCCGACGGGGATCGGCGGGCGGGTAAAGCATTATTGGTGGGGTAGCCCTCACCCCCGCGACCGCTGAGTACGGCTAGGAGAGGGGAGGAAGAATGCTTTGAGGAGTATCTCCTCAATCGCTTCGTCACAAAGATCGGGTCGAATGAGAACCACTATCTCAGCCACCCTCGCGCACGTTGGCCTCGATAAGCGCCGCCAACTGGGGCAGAAGGGCAAAATCGCGGGGGCGGGTGAGGCGGTAGACTGGGATTTTCCCGGCAAGCCACGCACACTGCTGAAGGGTCTTTTGCAGCCGCGACTTGTCTCCGGTGGTCTGAAATTCGTTTTGGGCAAAGATACGGCTGAAGCTGTGGGTGACCAGTTCCATCACCGCCTGCTGGACGGGCATCCGGGTGAGGCTCACTTCAGGGCCCTCGTTCAGGATGTACAGGGCGTGCAGAGGATAGTCCCGCATGGGGTCTTCACGGGGCGGGAAGGACACGAACTTTTTGTCCATCTCAGCGCTTATGGGGGTGATTCGTTCAGCAGGAATGTTCAGGGCCGCCGCCGTCTCCGGGTGGAGTTTGGCGAGGGGAAAGCCCGGATATACCTGTGGCCCAGCCCCATCCTCCGTCTTGAGGGGGATCATGTCGTCGGTCAGATACCCATGCCCCCGGGTGGCGAGGTACGCGGCGAAGGTTGATTTGCCTGTGCCCGAATGTGCGCCGATCCCGACCGCTTTGCCATCGATTTCGAGGGAACTGGCGTGCAGCACCAGATTGCCCCGCTGGTGCATCAGGATCGCCATGACCCGTCCCAGCAAACACGAGAAAACAAGCGCCTGATCAGCGTCGGGATCAGGCGCTATGATAACTTCGCACCCTTGTTTGATCAGGAAAGTCCCGATGCGGCTCCAGTTAATCACTGCCGAATCGGGAGTGATGGAGAAGGTGTCTTTTAGAGAAAAGAAGTAAGGATCAAACTGATCCTCGAAAACAGATATGGTAGGTTGGTTACTGAATGTTGTTTGAAGCACAATCTCAAATCGGATTCGGTTCAAGTGAATGGTTGATCCAAACACAATGCAGCGCTTCAAGACAATTAAAACTATGAAAACGCTAGGTTACTATCACCCGCACTACCACCCGTTCCGAGTGTATGTTTCCCAACTCCCCCATACCTTACCAAACTGGGCTTGGCATAGTTGGCTTTTTTGTCTTTGTTCTCAGTCTTCATCAAGGTTAATCCTTGTTTTTTTGTGTCACGATTGATCATGGGTGGTTTACTCCCCCTTGAAAAATGCACTGATGATGATTATAGCCGAACTTATATCAGGGTTCAACTGCTTATGTGGAATTGCCTTACGATTTTGGTGAGGTTGTTTTTAGATTTTCCCCGTGAAAGCCCCACCCTCAGCCTGATTCAACCATAAGGA
>JACSRJ010000320.1 GCA_014879835.1 Anaerolinea sp. | reverse complement strand
CTTAATCGCAACGCTCGTGTTCTCATGCCCTGATTATATATCTGTCACCTCTAATGCGATAGTCCATTAGTGATCGTGTTTTGTATTGCAGGGTTCGAGCTTATAAACTCCAATCCTGCTTATGCTGGTGCTGGTTCAATTCCAGAATTCTCTGTCAGCAATCAGCTTGGTGTTCATATCCGTGTTTCCTGTCCTGGGAATGTGGGGTTCACATGGCAGGTAGCGGTGGACAACTGGAATAACATCGTCTATGAAGAAGGATCTCAGGGAAAAGACTTTACGATTAATGGCTCCCAGATCTCCAATGGTCACCACAACGCACTTGCGAGAGTGCGCTGTAATGGTGAGGATTGGTCCAATGCGACTACTTCCACAGTAGGATTTGATTGGTATGGTGGCAACCCCACCCCGATTCCTCCTCCACCAGGATATGAAGTAGCGATCTCAATCAATGTTCAGTATGGAATTCTCCCTGAGTACACTCCAAATGGAATGACTGTCTCTGCTGCGTGTTCCAACACCACTGTGCGAGCTGTACGTATTCTCGTGAATGGACAAATCGTCTACGAACTGGGGTCTCCTGTAGTTACGTACACATGGCCAGGTGGGAGTGCGGGGATATATGTGTTTTCTGCCATGGCCGCGTGCAATGGTGATGACAACTGGAAAACAGTTGCAGGCGCTTCAGTTACTGTGACTGTCCAAGCTGGTGCCGACCCCGGCGAAGGTGGTGAAGAATTACCTCCTATCAATCCTCCACCTCCCCCAATCATAGTTGTTGGAGATGCACCCACTATTCCAGAGGCGCAACAACCTGACACCCCTGGTGGGTTTGATCTCATCAAGGTGGCGTATCATTATGGTTTCGCCGATGTGAGGAACTTTGACGACACGGCAGGTGGCTGGTACTGGATAAAAAGTAATGGCGACCGTGTTGCCATTGATTTCAGCCAAGTGTGTAGAGATGTGTATGGAAGTAGATATAGGGCATCCAAAATCAACAACTCCGCTGGCGGCTGGAGATGCGTGCAGGGTAGCGCACAAGGCGGCGGCTCCAACCCTGTAGTGGTGCCTACAGACTGTAGTGACAAACTCACTCCGCGCCTTACTGTTAATGGGAAGGCACGTGTCGTATCTGGAATTGAATACATCACACTCCGTCCCAGTTTTCAGAGTGGCGATGTGCTTATGCGTCTAGCCCCAGGCACCACCATGGACATTCTGGCTGGACCGAAGTGCGGTCAGAACAATTACTGGTATGAGGTACGCACTTCAGATGGTACAAAAGGATGGCTTCCAGAAGGACGCACCAATGCCGGATACTGGCTGGAACCAGTCCAAGAAACGGCGGAAAAAGTAACACCGGTAGTAGTGCCACTAGACTCGGATTTTGTTTGTGATGACTCCGAAAAAGGCGCTGGTGAAACCAACAATAGACCTCAATGTGTAGAGCTTATCCGTCAACAATACCCACAGTTAACAGAATCATGTCCAGGGGTGTCTGGCCCTGCCTACAAGTGGGCCGAAAAAGTCAGAGATAATAAGGATCCCAATTGCCCGCTAACTATCAACCCCACTATCAGCCCCATCATGAGTATCCCGCTAGACTGGAATAATATACGTCCTGGAGATATTGTGGTCTGGGATAAAGCATGTGGCACCAAACCCGATCAAGCCAATCTACTCTATGGCCATATTGCGATAGTTGGTAATGTTCTCCTTCCCAAAACCAAAGATGCGATCCCTTTGGTTCTTGTTTGGGAGTGGAATTGGGGTGATGATAAAGTCCCCCATGCTCACCGCATATGGCCATCCTGCATGAGCTTTATCCGCACTCCATGGAAGCCCAAATTAATAGGTGGAGAATGATAATCCATACTTGAACGGAATCTACCAACACTTTATTGAATTGGGGCATTGACCACTTTTTGTAGGACATCTGGATCCCTGAACGGCACTATGACGAAATTCGTTTGTGTTGATAAACACACGAAACCCGGTGGTAGTTTGTTGACCGGGGGTTAGCGAGACGAATAGAGGTTAGATGCCATTACCACTGCGGAGCCCGTAGGGTGCGCCGAATGTATCTGCGCCCCAAAAGGACTCTGAAACCCCGTCGCATAACCGAGCTTCAGTCGCGACAATGGACACCCTCGCCTTGGCACATCCCATTGAGGTTCCCATGTTCTGGTTTAGGGTGGCTCAGGTCTTCACGCTGGTGCTGGACATACTGGCCGTCTGGCGACAATCGGAACGCGAAAAGGATATCGAAATCCTGTTGCTGCGTCAGCAACTCCGGATTCTAGAACGAAAACAAGCCCAACCCCCTCGAATCTCGCGCTGGGAGAAACTGAGCTTGGCGGTGCTGACAGCACGACTCAAAGCCGTAACCAGCGGCGGACGCACGCGCCTGTGCGAGGTCATGCGGCTATTCCAACCGGAAACCGTCTTGAAGTGGCACCGGGAGCTGGTGCGACGGAAATGGACCTACACCCGGACGGCCAAGCCGCGGGGCAATGCTCCTCTGGACGCCGGCTGGAAGCGCTCATTGTGAAACTCGCCCGTGAAAATCCGCGGTTTGGCTACAAGAAACTGGTCGGGGAACTGCGCAAACTGGGCTACCGAGTTGGTCGCTCGACGGTTCGCGATGTGCTCAAGCGCCACAACCTCTCGCCTGCGCCGGAGCGCGGACGCGCTAGCAGTAACTGGCGCACCTTTCTGACCCGTCACAAGAGTGCGCTCCTGGCCACGGATTTCTTCACCGTGGAGACCTTGTGGCTCAAGACGGTCTATGTCCTGTTCTTCATCGAACTGCACACGCGCCGGGTCTATCTGGCTGGCTGTAGCAGCCAGCCTACCTCAGCCTGGGTCACGCAGCAGGCCCGTCAGCTTGTGTGGCAGATGCAGGACGGCTCAACGCCCCCGCGCTTTCTGATTCATGACCGTGATGCCAAGTTCTCGGCGTCCTTCGATGCGGTGTTTGAGTCCGAGGGGATCGCGATCATTCTGACGCCGCCGCATGCCCCGAACGCCAACGCCTTTGCCGAACGCTGGGTACGCACGGCCCGCGAGGAATGCCTCGATCACCTCTTCCTGGTCAGCGAACGCCATGTGCAGCATGTGCTTCAGGAGTACCTCGGGTATTACAACCAGGCACGCCCCCATCAGGGCTTGGCGCAGCAAACGCCGATTCCGTACGCCCCGTGCCGTCCTGAGGGCGCGATCCGCCGCCGTGCGGTCTTGGGTGGCCTGATTCATGACTCCTATCGTGAAGCGGCTTGATGCCCACTCCGACCGGAGGTGGAGATGTGCGCTAGCACCTAGGTGCGCTGCTTGAGTGTTCAGGGTATACTCATCGCTCCAACAGTCAGGCACTCTGTACGGGGTAGACAGGATGGCAACGAAGCGTATCTATCCGCTCTGCGAGCATGACCACTTTCCGTTGGTGAGGATCGAGGGCCGCTTGGAGTGTGCTGCCGAGTACCTGGACCGGTGTCTCGGCTTGAAGCGGGTGGTGGACATGATCCAGCGTGACCAGGTGGACTTCTACGTCTTTGAAGATGGACACGAGCTCCCCTTGTTATGTTTCTGCTGCGGTGAGCCCTTGACGGGCTTTGACCTGGAAGAGTCACGACGTCGTATCCGCGGGCGGCGCTTGGAGCAGATGTCCATAACCCAAGTTGCCCTGGACGGTGGGGACGACCGGCCCCAATTCAGGCTGGAGTTTTCGAAGCGTGGCCTGTTTTCGCACCCCTTGGTGGTTCCCCTTTCCCCAGAGGTCGCTGCGCGGATGCGTCATCCTGATACCTGCCCCCACAAGCCGCAGCCACCCTCACCTGAGAGGCGGCGTGGGAAGCAACGCTAACGGGACCTCGCACAAATCAAGAACCCTCATGAAGCAGCCTTCAGGCCATCCCGTTAAACTCAACCCAACCCGGTAGCCGCTGGCGTTTGGGCAGGCTCAGGTATTGCGCGGACTATCCCTGATGCAGTTGCATATACGTCGCCGTCCCGCCCGCGGATTTTGCCTGAGCAGACCTTGGATGCATTTCGCGCACCCAACGCGAAATATCTCATCCGTGACAACGACAGCAAGTATGGCGCTCTCTTCGATCGAGTTGCAGCGGGAGCGGGCATCAAGGTCTTGCGTACGCCGTTCCGCGCTCCGCGTGCCAACCCCGTTGTTGAACGCTTCATCGGCAGTGTACGCCGTGAGTGCTTGGATCATCTCTTGCTCGTGAGCGAACCGCATCTCGCTCGCGTGGTGAAAGCCTATGTCCACTATTTCAATGAGGCTCGTCCTCATCAAGGCATCGGTCAGCGCATACCGGCCGCTTCAACAACCTCCGACACGCCACCACCGACTGCCGGAAAGATTATCAGCATCCCCGTTCTGGGAGGGTTACATCATGTCTATTGCTGGGCAGCGTAAAGACGATTTTGCCTGAAAATCAGAACGGATGTGCAAGGTAGCCAGCACAGTGAGGGTCAAGGTGGGGGTGGGTGTTGGCTGGGTGGACATAGGCGTGGGCGTGGGTGCCTCCGGCAGCCCCTGCAAATCGTACAGGTACAGCTCACTTGACCGCGACATAAACACAAACCAGCGCCCATCGGGGGAAAACTCTCCAATGCTGACTGTACTGTTGTTCACTTCGGTGGTAAGAAGCGTACTGGTCCCATTCACCCAATCGTATCGATAGATCCCGGGGTTATCTACGTAGAGAATCTGGGAACCATCAGGAGAACCAAAACGATACCACTCGCCCGCTATCCCTAGCGGGGGATTTAGCAACACACTGCTTTGGGTTCATGTGCGTATTTGGTGAAGCGATGGAGCAGGACGTGACAGCAGACGAATGCGAAGCAGATCAAAGCGTGCGCGCCCAAACATTTGGCGTTTGACGAACTTAATGCGATTCACAAAGCCTTCTACCATGCCATTGCTCCACGGGAGGGAAATGGCAGCCTTGACCGCCGCGTAATCGCGCTGGATACCTCGAGCAAACGTGCGCAGCTCCCGCACGGAAGATTGACATGACCGCTCAAGCCAAGCATCAAAAGCCTCTACCGTCCGTTCTCGTAACAAGCGAGCAAACGCTTGGGCTTGCATAGCCCCATGCGCAATATCTGGGTGAAGCTGGGTAAGGCGCTGAGCTTGCTGGTGTTGGTCAGGGGTAAGTTGGTCGGCTCGAGCCAGCAGAAGCCAAGTCGCGCGCCGCGGAGTCAGCTTGACCATGGGTGCTGCCATTTGACCGGCAGGCTCCACCTTGCTCGGTTGAGTTGCTTCAGGCGCGGAACGACGAACCGCCGCCAGAAACGTCGCCACCGTCGTCAAGCCACCCGTGTACCCTTGGTCGCGTAGCTCGCGCCAAAGCTGACGAACCGTGCGCTGCCCATCCAAGCCCCGTTCCAATAGATAGTCTCGGTAGGGCGCCAATTTGGTAGTCTGGCTTTGGCGACGTACCGGGCGTTGGGGCGCTAAAGTCTCGGTATTGAGATACTTGCGAACCGTTTTGCGGTCGAGTTGGATTAAGGCCGCAATGGCATTGATGGTTAGACCATCATCGCGAAGTTGACGCACTCGTTCAAAACGGACCAAGCGACGCTCGAAAGCGGGTGAGGTGCTGCTTGGGTTGGTCGGTTGCTGAACCGACGGCATCGTCTTGACAGGTTCAGCATCCAATTGCTTGAGGAGCCGCCGATGCTGTCCCAGTAAGGTGGTGAGCGCTTCACCCAGATTCTTGAGCAGATGCCAGCGGTCAGCCACCTGAATGGCTTGCGATGCACCGCGTTTGGCGCCGTCCGCATAGGCTCCCGCGCGGTCACGGCTGATAATCTCGATACCGGGATGGGTCTGCAACCACTGCGCCAAGGTATCGGCTTCTCGGTCAGGTAACAGGTCGATGACCTGACCTGCTTCCAAGTCAACCAGCACCGTGCCGTAACGATGACCACGGCGCAGTGCCCAGTCGTCGACACCCAGCACCCGAGGCGTTGGACTGGCGGGCAATGCCACTTTGCGCACATCACGCAAGACCGTCCACCGACTGATGGTTATTCCCATATAGGCTAATACGTCAACACTGGCTGAGCCGCCCACGAGCAACCCTATCTGCTGCATAAGCGTGACGACGCGTTGGGTCCGCCGCGCATGGGGCGCTACCAACTCTGGCAACCGTTCGGTGAAAATGCGCTGTTCACACGCCGAATTGTCACAAAAGAAGCGGCGAACGTTCAAGACGATTTGAACTGCGTGGCTGCTGCACGGCAAATCCTTGAGCTTTCGCTGATAGTGGCTGTGTATTCGTTGGCTCAACTGCTCACAACACGGGCATTGGCTCTGGGTCGAGCATGATTTCACCCTTAAGCACACCACACCATGGTCAGGATCTATCTGTGTGGCTTCTACCTCATAACTCCCCGTCGGCAGTAAAAAACGTGGATTCATACCATTGGTTCAGTATTGTGGATGTTCTCCTATCTTAACGAGCCTTCTGGCTTCACCAAATACGCACATGAACCTTGTTTTGAGGATTCTTTCCGCGATCTTGACATTGCATAGTAGCCAGCACGGGCGTTCCCTTTTTTCCAGAAGGGGAACGCCACAATCGAGATTCATGTGCGGCTTGATCACCGACGGGTTGCGGTATAACTACCTGCCCCACCTGTGAAGTTGAGACGCATCCAATGTTGTCCGTTTCCCATCGTCAGATTGAACTTCAGGTAGCCATTAACGCTGCTACCAGTGTAAAGGGTTCCGGCAGCATTATAAACCGTCACATTGAAGTTGAATGTTCCATCAATGGCTTGTATTTCGAAGCTGTGGACTATTCCCGCGTTAGGCGTCCACTGCCATAATCCCATATCCGTATAAGCCTCTTGAACGCAGTTAGGACACAGCCACCCGAATCCCTGATATATGGTCAAGTTAAAGACAGCGTTACTCCCAACCTTGCTGATCACAAAGACGTTGTACCATCCCGCACCCAGTTGGCGAAACAGAATGCCGCGTCCATTCACCGAACTTTTGGCAAGTTGGATCGTGTTTCCAGATGCATCCGCCAAGATCAGGTCATATTGCAGCGTCCCGGAATTCTTGCCTAGATCCAACAAGATGTCGTAAGTACGGTCAAGGTAGAAGTTGAAATGCTCGATATAACCATATGCCGTGTCAATATTGCTGATTGTTTGGGTGAAGTACATCTGCCCACGGAACCGTTTTACCGGAATCGGAGTTTTTGTTGCCGTGAAAGTCGGAGGCGGTGTGGGGGTGTATGTCTTTGTAGGAGTAGCGGTACTGGTCGCTGTATAGATAGGCGTAGGTGCTGACTCGGCGAAGAATTGGAACCATTTTATTCCTACATCGTTCGGATTCCATGTTCCCCTAAATCTGAAATAAAGCGCATGTACGCCGCTGACAGGCTGAACATTGAGGGCAATGGTACGCCATGCCTGAGTACCGCCCGTGTTTGGGATCGGCACAGTAGCCAGTAATGTCCCGCCATCGCCTGGATAATCTACCCAGATATCAATTTCTGCATTTGCTCCGTTTGCTGCTGCCAGCCGCATTTGCATCGCCTTTGCACCGCTCCCGAAGTTCATATTGGAGAAGTAGAAATTTGATCCGTCGGCAAGCCCAGAGACATTTTGTCCCCCTTCAATACACGGCACTATCCCGGCGGGACCGTTCTTTCCGATAAAGGTTGCTGCCTCATTGCGTGCAAATGCATCGAATCCTATGAAATTAGCCGTAGCAGTGGGAATCAGAATACTTGTTGAAGTGGGGCTAGGTGTTCTGCTTGATGTGACTGAAGGCGTTGCAGTGAATGTGCTGCTTGGTTTGGGGGTTTGAGTAGGTATCCAAGTCGATGTTGCAGATGGCACGATTGTCCATTTTGGAGTAACCGATGGAGGTGGGGTCATAGTCGGCACACTGATTTGTTTCCACGCGATCTCGTCTCCTCGGAAACGCACCACGAGAAAATTGTCAGCCCCCAATGCATTGAACAAATTCTCTAGTGTAATAGGTTGTCCTCGTAAAGATACTGTCTGGAAAATTTGATAGTTCTCGGGGTGCCAATAGGCGAGAAGCGGCTCGTTGTTGTATTTTCCATCCGTAATAATCGCCGCATGTTCAGCTCCCCAGCGGTAGTTTGTACGTATCTTTATCCCAAATATCTCTCTCTCAGAGTATGTCAGAACAACCCCGAAAAAGACTACATCACCCGGGCGGAGTTTCGATGTATTGTATGAAGAGTCAACTACAACTTTAACTGCTTCAACATACTGGTTTTCTCCAATACGCGCAGCTAGGTCCTCTATTGACCTAGATCCAAATGGATAAGTGTGATTGTTGTTACTTAAATAACCGAAAACTTGATCGTTTCCTTTGATCGCATCTGCATTCTCAACTGGAATACCCCCAGCCTTTAAGGTACGTGCCACATACGCCGCACACTCTCGACCTACATTACGAATGTCCTTTTCACTTGGGGGAGCACTAGGATATCCGTAGTTGTTGCCGTCATTGTAGTTTCCGCCATAGTAGTCACTTCCAGGTTTTGCTGCGGCAAAAGCTATTGCCTTTGCGCGATCGTAGAGCATCAGGATGCGAACAGGATTACTCCACGTTGAACTGTTGTTTACAGTATCGCCCTGGCGCACACGGCACATAACATCGCCCACATATTTGACTTCTATTTGCGGCTTGGGATTCACTGTCCAACCGACTTGCCCAACAATGCTGCCATCAGGGTTATTGGAGTTTGAATAACATTGGACAAGCCAATCGGCTTTCCCCGTGTAGTTCAGGCTGCCGGGGATAATTGTTACTTCAACTCTAGAAGTTGCGTCTTTCGGCGCCGTAAGTCTTGGCTGTCCTATATCCCGCTTTACGGCTATTACTGTAGTAACAATAGGTGATGCTCGATTTACGGTATCGCCCTGCTGAGCCCAAAGGCGATAATGTCCGTCTGAGGGAACAAGGATGTTCCACCCTGTACTGGAAGTCCATCCTGATGTCCAGCGCCAGTTCCCACCAATCTGCTCAACACCAACGCTATAGTCACGTTTCCCAGTATAGTTAGGTGAAGCAGGAAGTATCTGAAAACGGATTGTTCGATCATTTACAGAACCAGGAAGGGGGGATGAGATTGCGGGGGGTTTAGGATTGTCCGCATTGGTGCCATAGTAAGTGAAGGATGCGGTATGCCAGTCCAATGAGGTCGAAGTCCAGTTCGATACTTGTTGCTGAACGTGATTATTTCGGTACTGGATTCTCACCAAAACAGGAGACTTCCACCACCAATTGGTCGTCGCAGCAGTCCTGGCACCATTAGGTGCAAATGTCCAAGTTTTTAATTGTCCATACTGGTTAAACCCTACAACCCATACCCGTTCCAAGGGGTAGGTAGAAGTAACCCTGATTTGAACATGACCTTTAGCAGCTTCAGCTTTCTGCGGTGAACCGCCAGTGGCGAAAAGCAGCATGAGAATAACAATGGACAATTTGCATAATGTCGATAATGAATGGTGTTTTGTGAAGTTCATTGGGTTCTCCTTAATGCCGTTATTGTTGCTCTTTCCTTTACGGTGTGGTCACTGATGTAAGGCCGAGGGGGTGGTGTGATGGCTCCTACCCCAGACAATCAGGGTTTGTTCATCACATGATGAACCTCATCCTCCATAACTACTCAGCCATATCTCCGAAGGTAGTTTTACTGTCTCACAGAGACAGTAAAACGATTGATGTTGTGCGATATATGACAACGCTCGGAAGACAGATTCATGCCAAAAAAAGGGGGCGGTTGGCGTTCAGGATCGAAAGCACCAACCTCGTTATTTGGCAGAATATCCGGGTTAGCGACCTCAGTCGGTACGTCTGAGGAGTTACGACTAATGGAGAACCGAATTGAAACTGGCGTAAATGATTGACGGCGCGGACGCTCTGAAACCGCCCGAAGGCGACATTTTATTTTCGGTTGCCCATAAGTTTCTCATAATTGTCTATCTGGGTAAAGAGGGGAAGACTGTACTCCTTGGTGCCGCACACGAATGTGTAACACTGCGACATAAACAACAATCTGGTAAAAAACTGCTGACCGTTTTCATTCATTATGCGATACACGAACTTTTGTGTGGTTGAGTGATGTTGTGCATTTTGCCTAAGACTTCTATATTGCTGCTAAAGAATCTAGTCTGGTAGACTGGGCTGTACTCATTTATAGGGAAGATCTTATGGCAAAAACAACATTCGGTGCAGAACTGAGGAAAGCACGCGAGGGTAGAGGGTGGAACACTCTAAAACTGGCATCCGAGTATTACTACGGTACTCCGCGTAGCGACAACACGATTAGACGATGGGAGGGAGGCAAATGTCTTCCAAAGGAAGAAAATATTCGAAGACTTGCAGAGATTTTCGAACTCTCATATCCAGATGCTATGTATTGGTATGGATTGGGTAAGAAATTGCCACGCTTGACAATACCTTCGAAGCGACAAATTATCGACATTCTTGACGCATTAATCCCGGCTATGCAACAACACAATTATCCAGCCTATGTTTTGGATAGTCGCTATAATCGCATTTGCTTGATTAACTCTGCTGCTGTAGAGCTTTTTGGCGGAATTAAACGTGTTCATGAATTGGCAAACTATAGTGTTTTCCAACTGCTCTTCTTAGATGATCTTGGTGTTACTCCACTCTTAGGGAAGGGGCTAGCTGAAATTCGAAAAGAACAAATTCTACGGTTTAAGGCTGTGAACATGTATTGGCGGCACGAAGAATTTTACATGGAATACCCCGAACGACTCAAATCGAAAGATGGATTACTGGAGGCCGAATATAAAGAATTTGAAAGTTTATGGAATGTAGTTCAACCCGGCAGTACAACAAACTACGCAATGCACAGCGAAATCACCTTTGGATATAACAGTCCTGTGCGGTTTCGACTCATAATTGATCTAATTTTGAGTTTAGGTAACCTGTTTAGTATTTCTTGGTACAACCCCGTTGATCGAAAATCTGAAGATGCGGCGAAAAAGGTGTTGGGGCAATTTCCTAGTGGCGAATGTGTGAAACTTTGGGAGATACCAAGTGTGAACTTGAGTGGTATCTTCGATTAAGCACGAGCGCCCGTTCTGGCTACTAATTCATTTTGCCTTGGTGGTGCGAGTTTTCAGGTGTCGGTGGGGCGCGCAAACGTGTTAGAGCGCTTACTCTTTGTCCGAAATGCCATGATAAGGCTTAGCTGGACTTTACACCTCAAGCAGCATAAGTCAACAAGTCGTTGAAACGGTCGAGAAGGACGCGTGGGACTTTCATCATATCGGTGTCGTCAGTAGACAGTTGAAAAGTCAGATGTGCCCACAGGCGGCGGCGGGTACACCTGCAAGACGAGGTGGATAATTCGGAATCACCTTGACTGTCGTGTCCTCTAACATTAGCCCTCACGGAGTGCGGCAACATCGTCCCCACTTGAGTTACCCTGAGAGGGAAGCTCGATGTCGGATCAGGGGACAATGGCTATGGACAGTGAAAGTTATTGGATCTATGAGCGGATGAGGCTGCATGAATTACTGGAAGCCCATCCCGAGTGGAGTCTGCGCCAGTATGCGCGCACGCTCCAGCATGATGCCAAGTGGGTGCGGAAGTGGCGAAAACGGATTCAAGAGGCAACGCCGGTCAGGGTAACGACGTTTTTCAGTCAGTCCCGTGCGCCGCACCATCCACCGCAACG
>JACSRJ010000166.1 GCA_014879835.1 Anaerolinea sp. | reverse complement strand
TCTACACTCTCTCCGTCGTCGGCAGCGTCAGATGTGTATAAGAGACAGCTTTGCCCCCCCCTGATCAAGGATCAGCACATCCCCGATGTTCAGATTCAACAAACTCTGGGCCTCAAAGGGGATCACGATCTCAATATCAACATCAGGGGCTGTAGGGGCAGCCGCATCTTCCGGGGGAAACTGCCCAGAGACCAACCGCACCCGGTTCTGCCAATCTTGATAATAGCCCAGATAAGCCCGCGCCGCACCCCAGTTAGCGGTTGTATCAGCACTGCCTATCGGAGGGCTGAAATCTAATACGCTGGTCTCACCAAAAGCATACACCCCCGAAACCCACTTCGGAAAAGGGGCACTGAGATGCTGCTCCACCAAAGCCCGGAAGCGATCATCGTAGCGGGGGACATTCGCCCCAAGGGCAGTTTGACGAGGAATGAGCGAAAGGTTGCCCGCGATGTGAATGCTTTCGAGGGGTAGGCGTGAGAATTGCTCTACCAACCCCACCTGAGCGACCGCGGCAGTATAAAGGGGGATCAATGCGCCCACAGCGCACGCCAGTAATGTCCCCACAATGACTGTTAGCAGGGTTCGCCATTGGGAGAGCAGTCGTTTCAGCGCCAAACGCGCCGCCCATCCAAGAGACACCGTTATCAGTTCCCCTCAAAAGGTAAAACCCGCATCAGGCGGGCGCATGGTCGGGTGGCAAAATGAGGTTTAAGAGCAATCGTGAGGCAGGAGAACGATCACATCTGTTCTTCTTCGATATGCCCGCCGCGGCGTACAAACCGATAGGTGATCCGGCCCCGGGCCATATCGTACTCGCTCAGTTCGACCCGCACCTTATCGCCCAACAAAATGCGGATATAATGCTTGCGCATCCGGCCCGAAAGATACGCCAAAAGCTCATGCCCGTTATCGAGCTTCACCTTAAAGTGGGCATTGGGCAGGGTCTCAATAACGGTGCCCTCAACTTCGATCTTGCTATCGTCTTTTTTACTCATGCATCGCCTTTCTTACCGAACCCTCTGAAATAGTCACCTCGTTCACCCCTTCACCCATGAACACACACCAGCAAAGGGGTGATCGGAGGTGAGTTTTAATAGGTCTGCCGCTGCTGCTTGCGGCGGGCGCGACGAATCGCTTTTTTCTTCTGAATCCGACGGAGTTCGCTCTTGGAAACGTGCCACCGTTTGCGTCGTACCGTGCTCAGGATACCACTTTTGGCAACCTGTTTACGGAAGCGTTTCAGAAGCTGATCTTGCGACTCGTTGGGGCGCAAATAGACTGACGCCATGCTCACTCACCCCCTCTCTATGCAGGGTTTGACAACACGAAGGCAGGCGTACTGCCTGCCTTCGGATGGTAACAGGGTTTCGTTCTTATTCTACCTGAGATACCGCATCCACGCTAGGCTCAGGCTCAGGGATAGGCTGGCCATTCAGCCAGCGCTCGCGTTCTTCCTCGGTGACGTCCTTCAGGCTTAGGCCGAGGCGCTGACGCTGCGGTTCGATGCTAATCACCCGCATCAACAGCCTGCTTCCATCCACCAAATACAGAGTCGGGTCTTCGGGTGCAGGATCAGCAATCTGATTCGCGTGCAGCAGGGCTTCAATACCCGGCTCAAGGCTCACGAAAGCCCCAAACTGGGCTACCCGGCTAATCGTACCTTCCACCAACTGCCCCACATGGTACATTTCATCAACCAGCGTCCATGGGTTTGGCTGGAGCCGTTTGAGTGAGAGTCCGATCCGTTTGGTATCTTGGTCAAGGCGCAGGATGTAGACATCGATCTCATCGCCCACGTTGAGCAGTTCGCTGGGGTGTTTCACCCGGCACCATGCCAATTCACTGATGTGGATCAGTCCGTCTGCTCCACCCAAGTCCACAAACGCCCCAAAGTCCCGCAGACCACTGACCCGTCCACGACGCACTTCGCCTTCCTTGAGGGCTTCCAGCAGCGATTCCTTGCTGGTGTCACGGCGTTCGCGTTGGGCATCACGTTGGCTCAGCACCAGACGGCGGCGTTTGCGATTGACTTCAATCACTTTTGCGGAGATCTTTTTGTTCACAAAGCTGAGCATGAAATCTTTGCGGTTCTCTTCATCCAGACCCCGGGGCAAGTCTGCCACATGGCTGGCAGGGATGAAACCGCGCAGGTTGCCAAAGGGGATGATCAACCCCCCACGATTGGCATCCGCAACCACGCCTTCCCAGATTTCACCGCTGTTCATCATGTCATCAGCGCGCACCCAATCTTCGCTCTGGCGCGCCTGAGAGACAGAGACGATCAGGTTGCCGTCCGCGTCTTCGGGTTGGATGACCACAACGGCCACATCCTGCCCAACGGTGAACTGCACCCCGTCAAGGCGGTCAAGATCGCTGCGTGGCACAACGGCGTCGCGTTTCATGGCCACATCTACAATCATGCCCAGCGCGTCAATCGTTAGGATCGTCCCCGTGAGCAGATCTCCTCGTTCTGGCTGCCCTACGCTGAAGGATTCCTCAAGCAGCGCCAGAAATTCGGAGTCCTGCTGACTTGCACTTAATGTCTTAGAAACCATGATATGCCCCCTACTGGGAAAGTTTTTTGACTCGGCTTCAGGGGCGCGGCAAGGCTCAGCCCATAGTGGCTGTAAGTGATGATCATTTATGAATGAATATCAGCCGGTCGAGCGAACGGGTAAAGGCAGAGGACAACGCGATCAGCGATACATAGCGCGTCTGAAGAATTATGCGTTGCGGAGCCAAATACACAGTGCGCCGTGCGGCGCTTCCCCCTAAATTCAGAGTCAAAAATCAGTATATCTGTTTGGATAGGGTTTGTCAACGCAAAAAGTGAGTGAGTCAGGGCAAACCCTTGAACCTTGAACGGGGAAGCAAGGGGCAATCCACGCCCAAAACGAGACTTTTGAGGAGAAGGCCCTCTCAAACCACTCTTTTTGATGAATACAGGGTATAGGAGTTACGCACTTACCCTCATCCCCTACGACCGCATTGCGGTGCCCGCTCCACTGGAGAAGGGGGGAAATGGTGTTTTTGAGGGGGCTTTCCCCTCAAACTACCCCTTTAGATAAATAGGGGCTAAATGGGTTCAACTGCGTAAGTCCTAAGGGTAAACAAACTCAACGGAAAAGCCCTGTTAAGGGTTGATAGCTTGGCCTAGCCCATTGGAGCGGGAAAGTTGGCGGGGCGCTCCAAGAGCGGCATAATTTTCCCTTGTGCTTTTGATGATTCCTAACCCATGAGGCTTCGTTTGTAAGATGCTCGATCTGCTCTTTATCCTCTCCAATCTGGTGATCTTACCCTTTTGGCTGGCGATGATCCTGTTCCCCCGGCGGGAGTTCACCAACAGCCTGCTCAAAAGTCACGCGGCGTTGATCGTTCTAGCGCTGATGTACCTGTTGGTCTTTTTGGGGGGCTTTTTAACCAGCATTGGGCAGGTGTATCTGTTGAACTTCAGTTCCACTGAACTGCTGGCCCAAACCTTAACCAGACCTTCTTTTGCACTGGTCGCATGGCTGCATATGATCTGCCTTGATCTCGTCGGCGGTTATTGGATTTACCACGAGTCCGAAAAGATCGGGATGGGTGTAAATGTGATGCGGGTGTGCCTGTTGTTCACCTTTTTGCTGGGACCCTTTGGTATTTTCTGTTTTGTGGTTTGGCGGATGCTGCGCGCCTCCCTGCGGGACTCGGCGCTGGCCCAGAAGTGAATCGGAAAAAGAAACGTGTGTCCTTCTGAACTGGCAGCATCAAGGGGTGAACCCAGCTATGTTTGGCGCAGTGGTCAGGAACGTCGGCTGCGGATGGTGGCAAACTTCGCCCCCCTTCAGCACGCCCTGATCCTTGAGGCTGGGTGTGGGATCGGCTCTTACTCGGAGCAGTTTCTGAAGCGCTACGCCGCACGGGTGGAGGCCTTTGATATTGAAGCAGACCGGGTGGCGGAGGCCCAACAGCGGGTGCCTCATGCACTGGTGGCCGCGGCCGAATATCTGCCCTACCCGGATAATACCTTTGACCTGATCTTCTCCAACGAAGTGATCGAGCATGTGGTGAATGATCAGCGTGCTTGTGCGGAGATGGTGCGCACTACCAGACCGGGCGGGCGAATCGTGATCTTTTGCCCTAACCGCTGGTATCCCTTTGAAACGCATGGGCATTATTGGCGGGGCGTGTACCACTTTGGCAACACGCCTCTGATTAACTATTTGCCTAATGCGCTGCGCAACCGTCTTGCGCCCCATGTGCGTGCCTATACCGCCCGAGGACTGCGCCGCCTTTTCAGGGATCAGCCAGTGCGGGTGGTGCATCACGGGCGTATTTTTGGTGGTTATGACAATATCGCCCGACGGTCACCCATGTTGGGAAAGCTGATTCGGGGGGCGCTCTACACAGTTGAGTCAACGCCCCTGCGGATTCTGGGTTTGTCTCATTTTCTGGTTCTGGAGAAGCTTACGGCTACGCCCGCCTAGCCCCCTTCGCAGGCTTCACCAGCAGGGTCAGCCAGCGGATCGTTGCCAATGCCTACTGTAAATGCATTGGGGCGATCCGTGGGACGGGGCAGGGCCCTAAAGACCGCGCCCCGTGCGCGCATCTCCTTGATGATCTGGGGCAGCGCCTTGCGCCCCAGATCGGAGGCATCGTGCATCAGCACCACCAAACCCAAGCGGGCATCGAGCGAACGGCGCTTTTGCCAGCATAGATAATCATCCACCCCATAGTAACCGTAACCACCCTGCATCGCCCAACGAACACACTCCTCCACGGTGGTGGGGTGAACCTTCACCGCCGGAATACCATCACCACTGGTCAAATGCCACCCACTGTAATCATAAACCCCTTTGAGCCAGTCGAGTTTGTCCTGATACCAACGCAGTACTGGCGATTTCTCCAACACGGAGAAATTTTTCAGATCAAGGAAAGGAGCAAGCCCATTGTTCCCGCCCGGACGTCGGTACAGATGCGGGACTTGAAGGTACCTTTGATAGGCTTCAGGATCGGCGGACTCCAGATCAAGACGGATGCGCATTTCGGCTTCGATGAACTGCTGAGCCAACACCGTGTACGAGGTCTCGTCACGCACGGTGTTGCCGCCCTGTCGCCACAGATGATTGCCCAGTGCGTGTCCTTCACGCACGATCCGCACCAGTGTTTGGCCCTCCCACGGATTGATCGAACGCCCATGAAGAAAAAACGAGGCTTTGATTCCCTCGTCAGCGAGTAAATCTAAAACCTCAGTGGTGGGGCCGGAGTGATCGCGCTCGGTGGTGGGGCCATCGTCAAAGGTGAGGTAGACCTCAAAAGGGGTAGGCGCAGCACGGGAGGAAAGCGCTAAAGGCTTTCCCCCCATCATCCCGGCTGTGCCTACGGTGAACAAACGCAAAAAATCCCGCCGCCTCATGGGGTGGTGGATTCACCGGATTCAACAGGACAGGTGGTCAGGGTTGGGGCTTCGGGCACGGCTAGGTCAACCGCCCAGATTTCAAAGCGGTTGAGCATATCACTGCGCGCCTTCTGCCAGAACTGATCTATGGCCTGTTTGGCGGCTTCTTGTTTAAAGGCATCATAGGCCGCTTTGCGGATCGCGTTGGCGTCAAAGGCAGTTCCGGCGAGGGGCGCTCGCCCGATGAACTCCTGAACACTGCCCGCGTCGATCTCGCAGCTCAGCACCCCAAACTGCTCAGCTTTGAGATCGGCACCCAAGTTGACCCTCACCTTGCCCCGGATTTCTGCGCCTTCACCAAAGAGCGCACCCAATGCGCCCATGTCGCGCTGTACAACCGCAACCGCAGTCACATCAGCTTCATACACGATCACCTTAAGGACGGGTCTGCCTGTGATCTCGGTCACCAGCACATAACTGCGCACCGTGGCATTCCGCACAATATCAAGAATTGCTTGAAAGGAGGAGGGCAAAAAGAAGGCGCAAGCCACACAGGCCCCAAAACCAAAGGCGAGGGCCACACAGCCTGTGGTAAAGGGGCGGATCGCGGCCCGCACCGGCGCTGTAAGCATACTTCCAGCAGCGGAGGCAACTTCAGCCGCGCCCTGCGCCATCCTGCCGGCCGCGGTCTGGGGTTCAGCTTCAACAGGCTTTCGTTTGCGCCCACGCGGCGCAATCATCTGGATGATTAACCCTGCGCTACCCATCAACGCCACCCAGAAACCTACACCAGTGAACCGAATCGTGCCAATGAAATATCCCATGTTGGCGACTGCAAAAGTTACAAAGTAGGCTAATGCAGCCAGCCCTGCCGCAAAGTTCAGAAGGGCCGCCGTACCTTTACGGGTTGGCTTCAGAAGCCCCCACAAGGTTGTGACCAACCCTACTGCCCCCGCCAATGGGATCAAAAATAAGAGTGGGGAATTTTGGACAGGAGTGGGCAGGGCTGCACCACCAATGAGCAGCCCTAGACCGGATGCGCTGCCCACCCAAACGAGCGCTGCAAACCCCAGCAGTATGCCTCCGGAACAAACCAACAGCCAGCCGTCAGCGGCCGAAAAACGCGAATAGGTGGTGCGTGCGTTCATAGTGCCTCACTTTTGTGCCGTTGGGCGTGGGGCCAGCACCTGAAGCACCAACCCCATACTGGCAAACAGGGCGATCCAGAAACCGATCCCCGCATAGAACAGGACGCCTCCGTTTTGCACCACAAAATTGACGTAATAGGCCAGCCCCGCAACCCCCAAAATGAGCAGCAGCCAGCCCACCAAACGTTTGAGCGATGGACGGATGATCCCGATCAGGGTTATTAACAGACCGAGCAAGCCCACCAATGGAATCACGATCATCAACGGTGAAATCACCACGGTTGAAGGGGTTGCTTGTACCCCAGTCAAGATGCCCATCCCGGGACTCTCCGCCAGCCACGGCGGGATCACGAAGGATACAATCACCGCGCCAGAGCAAATGAACCCAAACAGATCGGTCAACCCTACCCGGCGGGGTGGTTTGGGCATGGCACGATTGGGTTGAGGCTGCTGACTCATGATGGTTTTCTCCCCTTGCTAAATCAGGCCACTAATGACTGCTTTAAGTTTATCCTCTTTTAGGATATGGGCTTTTGAGGGCGTCAAGATGATTTCAAGCGCTCCTTCAACAACACTTCAACTGCGCTTCAAAACACGATCACATGCACGATTTTGGGACCATGCACCCCATAGATGATCTGCATTTCAATATCCCCGGTTTTACTCGGCCCGGATACCAGTGCCACACTGCGTGAAGCCTCTAACAGGGCGCGGCCTTCAGCCGCGAGCCAGCCTTCGAGATGGGTGAACAAACGATCACGGCGCAGCAGCACCAAATGGCGTGGCGGCAGCAGTGAGGGTAATCGCCCCTGCCCCCCTTGGGTATTTAGGATCAGGGTTCCAGTGGTGGCAAGGGCCCCATCAGCCCCGGTGATGCCTACGGAGATCGGGTCCAGCGCCGCATAAGGCCCACTGCGATCCTCACCGCGCACGGTAGGCCGGGCGACCGCCACACCCTGCGCGTGGAGGGCTTCAGGCAGCCCCGGTAAGGGCAGCGGCTCCCAACTCATGACCTGTTTTGCTTCACCGATCAGGCCGATCACCGTCTGGATCGCCGCTTCGGGGGTGGGGGTGATGGTAATCTCCCCCTTGAGCGCTTCCCACTCGTGTTGAAAGCGAGTCAAGAGCGCTTCCGGCGAGGTGTCAGGAAGGTTGGTGACACTGAGATAGGGTTGAGGCGCGTTGGGCGCATCTGGGAAGGGAGCGGGTGATCCTCGCAAACGACTCAAGATGCGTTCACGACTGCTGGTCGGGTTGGTCATCGGGGTCAACTCCCTTGTTCACGTTCACGCCATAACTGATGAAAGGATTTGGGCGCAAAAGCGGGAAAATCGCGCTGATCAGTCCAGTTGCCTAGAATCCCCGGTAGGGCGGTAACGGTCTCACTGCCTCTGGACAAAAAGCGGGTTCCGGCTCGGGCCGCTGCGCCACCCAACCCATACAGACGGGGGGACTGCATCACCCGCGCCCACGCCTTGATTCCCATCTGCATTATCGGCTCTGTATGGCCCCCTGAAACCAGATCGGCGCGCAGTTTGAGGAGCATATCAGGCAGGTTGATGATCACTGGGCAGGCCGCCTGACAAGCTCCACACAGGCTGCTTGCATAAGGCAGGGGATGGGCATTCTCCACCCCCTGTTGAAGCGGCGTCAGGACGGATCCAATAGGGCCCCCATAGACCGCACCATAAGCATGACCACCCACATTTTGGTAGACCGGGCACACGTGCTGGCAGGCCCCGCAGCGCAGACACAAAAGCACTTCAGCGTACTGCTCCCCGTAAATACGAGAGCGTCCATTATCGATCAAGACCACATACATTGAATCAGGGCCATCGGGGTCTTGTGGGGATGCGGGCCCAGACATGAGGTGCGTGTAGACGCTCATCTTTTGCCCAGTGGCGCTTCGGGTTAGGATTTGGAGGAGGGTGCCAAAATCCTCCAGCGTGGGCACAATTTTCTCGATCCCGACCGCGATCACATGCACTTTGGGCAGTGAGCTGGTCATGCGTCCGTTACCTTCATTGGTCACGATGACCGCAGTGCCTGTCTCCGCGATCAGGAAGTTCGCCCCCGTGATGCCCATGTCGGCACTCAGAAACTCCTGACGCAGATGAGCGCGGGCATGGGCGGTCATCACTGCGGGATCGTCAGAGGCGGGCATGTGAAGCCGATCCATAAAAAGATCACGCACCTGTTCACGAGTCTTGTGGATGATGGGTGCCACGATGTGGCTGGGGGTGTCATGATCCAACTGGACGATAAACTCACCCAGATCGGTCTCGATCACTTCCAGTCCTGCCCCTTCCAAAACTGGATTCAGACCGATCTCCTCAGTGACCATACTTTTACCTTTGACCACCTTTTTGACCCTGTGCTTTTGAGCAATTTCGAGGATCAGGCGGTTAGCCTCGGCGGCATCTTCGGCCCAGAGTACCTGTGCCCCTCTGGCACTGATCTGGGCTTCAAACTGGGTCAAGAGATCAGGAAGGTGATTGAGGGCACGCTGTTTAGCAGCACGCCCCTGCTGACGAAGCTGGTCGGCGTGAGGCAGTTCACCCATTGCACGGAGGCGGCTGTTCACCCCGTTTTGGGTGCCGCGCTCCATTGCCGTTTGAAGGGTTGGATTCTTCAGGGCATTCTGCGCTGCCTGAGGGAATTGGTTGGGGGATCGTTCCATGGTGGGCGACCTTCTAATGACCAAAATCAGACTTGATTCCGACTGCTAAATTAGATGCGATTGTACCCTCAGCATCGGAATCGCCCAAACCCGCACCCCAAGCGCTTGCTCATTGGGTCTCACAAACTTCGCACAACTTCTGTTAACCGTTCTCAAACACACTTGTCAAAAGTCCCCTGATCTTGGTAGAATCAAAAGCGGTGAGCATGTCCATTGACGCGGTAGCGCAGTTCAAGTAAAGCCTCTCAAGAGTCATCTCTTTCTCTCCGGGCGGGTTCCGGGTAAACATCGGGCCGATCCGTCATTCTGCGGTCAGTGTCGAGGCTAGAACACCAATACTCTTCCCCACAGGGGATCATCAGAAGGTGGTTGCATCAGGATATGAGCAGCAAGAAGTTGGATCGTGAGAATCAATCGCGGTCAGAGTTTGAGCAGTTATTGGAAGAATCTCTGGAGAATCTGACCCCTCCAGAACGGGGCGAAATCCGTGAAGCTGAGATCATCCAGATCGACGCCAAGGGCGATATTGTGGTCGGTTTAGGCACCAAACAAGACGGGATCGTGCCTTCTCAGGACCTTGTGAACTTGGATCCCGAGTACCGCTCTCAGCTTGTAGTAGGACGGCGGGTTCCGGTCTATATCGTGAACCCCCGTGACAACGACGGTAACCTGATCGTCTCGATCAATCAGGGCTTGCAGCAGTACGACTGGGACGAGGCAAAACGCCTGTTTGGGACTGATGATGTGGTTGAGGTAAACGTCACCGGTCATAACCGGGGCGGGGTGTTGGTCAGATGGCGTCGGTTGGAGGGCTTCATCCCCACTTCCCACCTGCTGACCGTAGGTACCGGTGGCACTGATCGCCGCGACTCCCTCAACTATCTGATGGGACGAATGCTTGGGGTCAAAGTGATCGAAGTTGATCAATCCCGTCGGCGTTTGATCTTCAGTGAGCGTGAGGCCCAGAAGGAATGGCGTCAACAGCAGAAGGCCCGCCTGCTCTCCGAACTGATGGAAGGCGATGTGGTCAAGGGTGTGGTCACCGGGCTGCGCGATTTTGGGGCCTTTGTGAATCTGGGCGGCGCAGACGGTCTGATCCATGTGAGCGAACTGGCGTGGCATCGGGTAGATCACCCCAAGGATGTGCTGCGTATCGGGGACGAGATCGAAGTGTACGTCCTCAGTTTGGATCGGGATACCAACCGGATCGCGCTCAGCCGTAAGCGGCTTCTGCCTGATCCGTGGTCAGATGCCATGAACCGCTACCACGAAGGGCAGCAGGTAGAAGGTAATGTGACCAATGTGGTTGACTTTGGGGCTTTCATCGCCCTTGATGACGGCTTAGAAGGGCTGCTGCACCTGAGTGAAATGGGCGACGGAACCCTCAAGGAACCGCACAGCTACGTCAAGAAGGGCGACCGTTTGCAGCTTCGCATCAGCCGCTTGGAGCCAGATAAGCGCCGGGTGGGGTTCACCCAGCGTTGGGGCGTGGAAGTACCAATCCTTGAAGGCGAGGAAGGCGCGCTTGAGGGCGCGGCTGAAGACGCACCCATGAGCGACGATTTGGGCGAGGTTCCCTCCCCCGAAGCCGTTGAAGATACCGACGAAACCCCCACCGCTTCTGTGGAGACGGCAGAAATCGTCGATGGCGTCGATGGCGTTGATAACGTCGAAAGCGTCGAAAGCGAAACCGGCGGTGAGGAATAACACGTTCGGGAACTCCCAGCCCGCTGCACTGGCGGTGGGCTGAGAAAACTCGCCCTTGCCAAATCAGAAGGGCTGGTGTATTCTAAACAACGTTCGAATCAGGACCCGTGGTGTAGCGGTTAACACGTCGGCCTGTCAAGCCGAAGATCGCGGGTTCGAACCCCGTCGGGTCCGCTAAGCGCCAAGTAAACACTTGGCGCTTTTGATTCGGATTATTTTCCCCACTGGGGATGGGGTACCCTTACCGCATTTCCCCTGAAGATTGAGCTGTTTGCGGGTTAGCTTGGCGCCACTGCCTAAGCCCCAACACTGATTCGCTGATGACCGATGATGTTTGTCTCCCCTATGAACTCTGGCTGAATTCTCAATGAGAGTTTGCCGGTTCCGATTGTGATCTGAGGCGGATCAAGCTATTATGCGCCGCTGAAGGAAAAAGGGAAGTAAACAGCCAAGTGCCTATGACCGAGAACGAGATTCCGAACCCCGACCCGCTGGAGAGCAATGAACCGCTCTTTGACCCTGAAGATACCCCGACACGGGGATCGATCCCAGTAAACAACCACAGCGCCGCAAAGACTCCGGCACGGGGTATCAGCCTTTCAGGGATGCCCACCATGCCCAAAACCAACCCCTCACTGCGGGTAAAGCTCCCGGAATCAGCGCCTAAGCGGGGCGGAATCAGCCCTTTTAACCTACTCATTTTGATGGCCGCGGGGGCGATCACCCTGATCGCAGCCAGCCTGTATCTGCAAGGGGAGGGGCAAGTGCCGACGCCAGTTCCCACCCGTGCGGCGGTACTCGCCACTGCAACCAAACTCCCCCCCACGCCCACCACCGCCCCAAGTG
>JACSRJ010000338.1 GCA_014879835.1 Anaerolinea sp. | reverse complement strand
GCTAATGGAGGAACGGTTTAGATTTGGCGTGATTCTTTGAGAAGAACCCCAACCCTCTTAATCTCCCTCCTCGTGCACGGGAAGGGAGATGCCGCGTCAGCAGCAAGGGTGGGGTTTATCCCCTGATTGTGTGAATTTCATTTCTCCATAAGTTTGATAACAATACTTGAACGAAGGATTTCCCGTGTTTATCACCTTTGAAGGACCTGAAGGCGGTGGCAAGACCACCCAGATCACCGAACTGGCGCACTGGCTCACCGCTCAGGGGCTGAGCGTGCGCGCCACCCGTGAACCCGGGGGCACCCCCGTCGGGGATCAGATTCGAGGGGTGCTGCTGCGCCCTGAAAATCAAATGCACGCCGCAACCGAGTTTCTGCTCTATTCGGCCTCACGGGCGCAGTTGGTTAATACCCTGATCCGCCCCCATTTGGAACGCGGCGGAATCGTGCTGTGTGATCGTTACGCCGACAGCACCCTTGCCTATCAGGGGTATGGGCGCGGGCTGGATGTGAGTACCCTACATATGATCACCCAGTTTGCCACTGGCGGCTTGATCCCCGATCTGACCCTTTTTTTGGACATTGACCCGGAGATCGGACTGAAGCGACGCGAACACAGCGGCGAAGGGCTAAACCGTCTCGACGCAGAGGCGCTGGACTTTCACCGCCGGGTGCGCAGTGGCTATCTGACTCTGATGAACGCCGACCCCGAACGCTGGATTCGAATCGACGCCGATCAACCGCTGGCGGCAGTGCAGGGCACAATTCGGACGGTGGTGCAGGAACGCCTTCAACAGCGCGGTATCCTCCCCGACTCGGCCGGATGACAAAATGGGATAGAATCTATGGTAAGGCGCTCAAATCATCGGAGCAGTCCACAAGGAAAGGGGAAGGGCACCGCCCAAGAAACCACCTATGCGCAAAGTTTTATACATTCTGGGGCAGTTGAACGACGAGGATGTAGAATGGCTGGCCACCGTAGGCCATCGGGTTGATCTTGATCCCGGCTACGTGTTGATTAAAGAAGGCTCTAAGCTGGCTGAACTACACATCGTCCTCAGCGGTGTCTTATCTGTCTCAGCTCAGGGACGGGCACTGGCAACCCTTGGTGCAGGCGAGATGCTGGGTGAAGTCTCCTTTGTGGACTCCCGCCCTACCTCCGCCACCGTGACCGTTGTGAACAAGACCCGGGTGCTTTCGATCCCCATCAGTGATCTGCGTGACAAATTGAGCGAAGACCCTGAATTTGGGGTGCGCTTTTATAAGGCACTGGCCGTCTTTCTTTCCTATCGTCTGCGGGACTCAACCGTGATGCTTGGTTACGGCTCTGGCACAGGCCCGATTGACCGCACCAAAGACACTGCGGATGAACTTGACGACAACATCATGGATACCCTATGGCTGGCGGGCAGCCGCTTTGACCGCCTGCTCAAACGTCTCAATGAAGGTTAAAAAGGGCTGACGAATGCGCGTCGCGCTTCTTGCCGCAGCACCCTTTGATAAACAAGGATGGGGGCGTTACGCCCGTGATCTGATCGCCACTTTGGAAGCACATGGGGTGGCGATCACCCTGATCGCATCCACCGATGCCCCTGCGGATTCGGGTCTGCCCGTAAGTGCTTATCATCGGTTGCTGCCGCCGCTGGTGCCTGCACCCCGTTTTACCACCGCCCGTCATTTGTGGGCCATTGCCTCCGTTCGGCAAGCTGCGTCGGCGTGTGATCTGATCCATGTGATCGCTGAACCCTATGCCCTTGAAGCAGGCTTTGGGGCAAAACCGCTGGTGGTTACTGCACATGGCACATACCTCCCCTTAACTGCTCGCCATCCCCTCTTGGGATGGCGCTACCGACACACCTATCGCCGGGCCCGTATCCTGTGTGTAAGCAGTTATACCCAAAAGCGGGTGTTAGAGTCTGTACCCGGCGCACACACCGAAGTGATTCCCAACGGGGTGGATGTTTCCCGGTTTCAGACCCTGCCTGCACCCATCACCAAACGCGGCCCGCTCATCGTCTCGGTGGGACAGATCAAACGGCGCAAGGGCTTTCACCTCTTGATCCGGGCGATGCCCAGCGTTCATGATCTGTACCCTGATGCGGAGGCCGTGATCATCGGGGATACCAGTGCCGATCAAGATTATGTAGCCTCTTTGAACGCCGAGATACAACGCCTCAACCTTCAAGGGGTGGTGCGCCTGACGGGTCGGGTGAGTGACGAACAACTTCGGGCTTACTACGCCGCCGCTGATATTTTTGCCCTGCCCGCCCTCAGTTCCAAAACCCAATTTGAAGGGTTTGGCTTGGTTTATTTGGAGGCCAGCGCCGCAGGGCTGCCCGTCATCGGTACCCGTGATTGTGGCGCGGAGGACGCGATCCGCGAAGGGGAGACAGGGCTGCTGATTCCTCAAGATGATTCAGCCGCATTGACCGCGGCCATTGACAGTTTGCTGCGCGATCCCGATCTGCGGACACGGATGGGCGCAGCGGGCAAGGTCTTTGCGGCCTCCCAGACGTGGGATCAGGTGGGGGATAGGGTTGCCGCCGCATACCAAACCGTCATCGCACGTAAAAAGTGAAGCAAAAGGATTTACCTATGGAATACCGTCAATTGGGACGCACGGACATGCGCGTCTCGACGATCAGTTTTGGAGCATGGGCTATTGGGGGCACATGGGGACATGTTGAGGATGCGGACTCGCTGGCCGCGCTTCACAAAGCCATCGACATGGGGGTGAACTTCATCGACACCGCGGATGTGTATGGTGATGGGCGCAGTGAGCGCCTGATCGCACGGCTGCGGCGCGAACGCCCCCGCGATACCATCTATGTGGCCACCAAAGCTGGACGCCGCTTGCCCAGCCAGACCCCAGAGGGTTACTCACGCGAGAACTTAACCGCATGGATCGAGCGCAGTTTAACAAACCTCGAAGTCCCAGCCATTGATCTGCTTCAACTTCACTGCCCTCACCCAAAGGTCTACGATATGCCAGAGGTGTTTGGTTTCCTTGATGATCTGGTGAAGGCGGGCAAGCTGCGTTATTACGGGATCAGTGTGGAAACGGTTGACGAGGCCCTGCGAGGCATCCGTCATCCCAATGTCCAGAGTGTGCAGATCATCTTTAATATGTTCCGACTCAAACCCGCTGAACTGTTTTTTGCGGCCGCCCAAGAACACAAAGTTGGGATTCTAGCGCGGGTGCCCTTAGCAAGCGGGATGCTCACGGGCAAAATGACCCGCGAATCGACCTTTGCAGCCGATGACCACCGCGCTTTTAACCGCAACGGAGAAGCGTTTGACAAGGGCGAGACCTTCTCCGGGGTACCCTATGAAGCAGCCCTTTCAGCGGTGGAGCAGCTCAGACCGCTGGTGCCAACAGGGATGAGCATGACTCAATTTGCCCTTCATTGGATTTTGCAGCACCCGGCGGTGACCTGTGCCATCCCCGGCGCCAAAACGGTCAAACAGGCGGAGGAGAACTTCCGAACCGGATTCGCACCACTGGATGCGGCGACCATGCAGGGGGTTCAAGCTGTGTATGATGGGCATATCCGGGCCCATGTTCACGGCTTGTGGTGATCGGACGGTGCGGGCATCGTCCCTACGGGAATCAGTCTTTGGGTAGGTATCTCACAAAAGGGGTAGTTTGAGGGGGAAGCCCTCTCAAGAGTCTTATTCCCCCCTTCTCCAAGCTGGGGAAGGGGGGAAAGGGGGGATGAGGTCTACCAACAAAGGATGAGTGTTCAAACGGCTTCTAAATATTAGGGTAGGCCGACAGCCCTCACCCCACGACCGCCGCTTCGAGGCTAGGAGAGGGGAGAAACCTTTTGTGAGGGCGTCCCCACACACCCCAGAGCGGGGTGTTTGAGGGGGTTTACCCCTCAGAATCTTGAATCCCCCCTTCTACCGCGTGCGGTAGAAGGGGGGCGCAGGGGGGATGAGAGTAAACCTACTGCCGCCCCCTCAGCCTGCCTGCGGGAGAAGGGGACACAGGGAGATGCGGGGTTTTTATATCCCATCAAAAACCAACCCCTAACAGGACGAGTCCGCACCTATTCGCCGCGATTCACCGAAGACTCATACAGTCGGACTATCTCTTTAGGGAAATCGTGATAGGATACGGATTTTAGTGAGCTTCATCACCATATTGATCTGAGTAATGGCTATGCGTTAAGGGTAATCTTGCGCTATACTGGCAGAAAAGAGGATCAATAAAGACCTTTTTAGCTAGACTTCTTCATCGGCAACAGGACTTTTGAAACTTAATTTAGTGATAGGAGAATCCCCTTCAATGGTTGCCAATGCGATCCAATCGTCGGTTCATATGACAACCGACCCCACCTACCAGACCGCTCTACAGCAGTATGATCGTGCCGTCACGCACCTGAAGCTGCCCGAAGGTCTGGTGGAGTTTATGAAGTGGCCCCGGCGTGAGCTGTCCGTCAACTTCCCCGTGAAAATGGATGACGGCAGTATACGTGTTTTTTCGGGCTATCGTGTCCACCATTCAACCGTTCTTGGCCCTACCAAAGGCGGTATTCGTTACAGTGCTCATGTCAACCTTGATGAAGTGCGCGCCTTGGCCATGTGGATGACGTGGAAGTGCGCACTGGTCAACCTCCCCTATGGGGGGGCTAAGGGTGGGGTCGTGGTTGAACCCAAGAGCCTCTCTCTTGGGGAACTTGCCAGCCTAACCCGCCGCTTCACCTCAGAATTGATCCTCTTGATTGGCCCCAATGTGGATATTCCCGCCCCGGACATGGGTACAAACGCCCAGACGATGGCGTGGATGATGGACACCTACAGCATGACCGTAGGTTACTCCGTGCCAGCGGTAGTGACGGGCAAACCGGTCAATATCGGCGGTTCGCTTGGGCGTGAAGAAGCCACTGGGCGCGGCACCATCGTGTGTATGCTCGAAGCCCTCCGCCACAAAGGTATCACCTCCAGCCCTAAAGATATTTCAGTGGTGGTGCAGGGCTTTGGTAATGTAGGTTCGTTCGCAGCACAACGGGCGTATGATCTAGGCTTTAAGGTAGTTGCGGTCAGTGATGTCACAGGCGGTTACTACAACCCACACGGCTTGAACATCCCCGCCATGCGCGAATATACCAACCGCAGCCCGCGCCGCACCCTTGAGGGTTATAAGGGCGATTGTGACCAGATCACCAACGCAGAGCTGCTCGAACTGCCCTGCGATGTCCTCATCCCGGCAGCGATGGAAGGGCAAATCCGGGGCGATAACGCCTCCCGCATCAAAGCCCACCTGATCGTTGAAGGGGCAAACGGCCCGACCACCCCAGAGGCCGATGATATATTGGATGATCGGGGCATTATGGTTGTGCCGGACATTCTGGCCAATGCTGGCGGTGTGACGGTCTCTTACTTTGAGTGGGTGCAGGGTTTGCAGGAATACTTCTGGGATGAAGATGAGGTTTATCGCCGTTTAGAGCGCATCCTCGTCCGGGCCTATGAGAGTGTGGTTTCGACTCAGGAGCAGTACGGGGTGAACCTGCGCAACGCAGCCCAAATCACCGCGATCAACCGAGTTGCTCAAGCAACCATCACCCGGGGCATTTATCCGTAGCCAAACGCGGGCGACCGCTAAACAGTAGATCAGATTCAAGGGCGCATTTCGGTGCGCCCTCTCGATTCCTTCGCCTATCGGCCACCCTATCAAAAGGATCGCTCAAATGCTCATTCGTCGTCTGATGCTGGTCTTGTTGATCCTGCTGCTGCCCTTTTTATCCGCCTGTGATGCCCTTGATACCATCCTCAAGCGGGCCGCCATGCCCGAACTGCTTCGTGTTGAAGTCCTAAACACCTATCCCCACGACGCCACCGCCTATACCCAAGGGCTGCTGGTCTACAACGGGCAGTTTTATGAAAGCGCGGGGCGTTACGCCCAGTCCTCGCTGCGTTTGGTAGAGATCGAGACGGGCAGGGTCTTACGTCAGGTGGCGGTGCCAGCGCAGTACTTTGCAGAAGGGCTGGCCCTCGTGGACGATAAACTGATTCAGATCACATGGCGGGAAGCCTCCGCGTTGGTTTATCAGCGGGATGATTTTCAACCCGTGCAAACCTTCACCTATCAGGGGGAGGGTTGGGGGCTGTGTTATGACGGTGAGCACCTGTATATGAGTGATGGCAGCGCTAACCTCACCGTGCGTGATCCCAACACCTTTGCACCCCTGCGTACCCTTCTGGTGACGGGTTACGGACAACCCATCGTGCGTCTTAATGAACTGGAGTGTGTGGGGGACTCAGTTTATGCCAATATCTGGTTCTCTGACCTGATTCTCAAGATCGATAAAAAGACGGGCGCGGTCACGGCCATCATTGAAGCCTCGAATCTGCTTCAACCACAGGAACAGGCGGTTATGGAAGGTGGCGCGGTGCTGAACGGGATCGCCTATCACCCAGAACGCGGCACTTTTTTCATCACAGGCAAGTTGTGGCCCAAGGTTTTTGAGGTCAGGTTTGTGCCTCAATAAGGGAAGGCTTTGAGCTGTTATTGAAGGTGTTACCCTCATCCCCCCTTTCCCCCCTTCTCCAAGCTGGAGAAGGGAGGAAGAAGGTTCTTGAGGGGGCTTCCCCCTCAAACTACCCCTTTTGATAAATAGGGGACAAATAGGTTCAATCTGGGTAAATTCCACCTTTTTCAAACGGTCTCTGAGACGCCCTCGTTTGGGGGTTGTGGAGGACACCCCCACAAGAGTTCCCCCCTCTCCTAGGGGTACTCGGCGGTCGGGGGTGAGGGCGATCACCCTTTAAAGAAGGTTTCGGTGATCCGCAAAAAGTCGGGCAGGCGTTCCTGATAAGCAAAGTGCCCGGCCCCCGCAAAAACTACCAGCCCCGCATCAGGGATCGTTTGTTCCAACACCTTGGCCTGCCACAAGGGCGTGTCCTGATCCTGATCGCCCCAAATGAGCAGGGTTGGGGCGCTGATCTTAGCTGCACGGGGCACCAAATCCTCGGTGATCACCTTACGAAAGGTTGGCTCTAAAACCCCTGACGCCTTCAGATCAGCCGAACCAAACTGCTTTTGCCCCCAACCCCGAAGCTGTTTTTCAAAAGCGTTCAGCCCCGGCAGTTTGAGCGCGGCTTTGCCCGCCTTGACCAGCATGTCACGGGCGGTGGGCGGATTGATCACCCCGGCGCTGTCGGTGAGTACGATCTTACTCACTTGCGTGGGGTAATCCGCGCCCAAGACGATGCTGATTCGCCCCCCAAACGAATGCCCGATCAGGTTGACCTGCTTTAGCCCCGATTGTTCGAGATAGGCATTCACCTGACGGGCGTAATCATCAACGCCCCAGACCCCCGACGGCGGATCACTGCGCCCGAAACCCGCCAGATCAAGGCTGTGAACCTGAAAGCCTCGTGCAGCCAAGCCTTCCGCAACACCGCTCATGCTCTCAAGGGAACCGCCCCAACCATGCAGGGCCACGATGGCGGGATAAGGGCTGGACGGCTCCCCCACAACCTCAAATGAGAAGGTCATCCCCCCAAGATTGATGGTCTGAGCATTCATGACTTAATCCGCTCTCCCAGACGTCGTTCGGTTCCTTTACGCAGGCGATCAATGTTTTCCCGGTGGCGATAGAGCAGCAGCAGAGCGGCGATCACCGCATACAGTGCATACCAATCCGGGATAACCCCTGAAAAGGCGGCCAAGACTGCCCCGACTGCCCCGATGACTCCAGTCATCAGCACCGAGAGCGACACGTACTTTGTGCTGATCACCACTGCAATAAACAGCAAAGCTGGGCCAAAGATCAGGTATGGCCAGTGCCCAAAGATGACGATCCAACCGCCAGCGGTGGTGGCCGCACCTTTGCCCCCTCGGATTTTGCCCGTAAGCAGGGTCGCAAACAGCGACCAGTTATGGCCCACAATCACCGCTACGCCTGACGCAAAAGTGGCGATGATCAGGTCTTCACCGGGGTTGAGCGCACGGGCGATCAACACGCCCAGCGCTCCCTTTATCAGATCAACAATCATCACCACAGCGCCCCATTGGGGGCCAAGAGCGCGGGTGACATTGGTCGCCCCCATGTTACCGCTGCCTACAGCGAAGATGTTGATCCCGTTGAGCCGTCCCACCACATAAGCGGTAGGCACTGCCCCCAGAAGGTAAGCAATCAGAACCGCAATCACCACATTCATCGATAACCAACACTCCTCTTTGGGGATGGATAAGCACCCTGACTTTGTAACTCCTAAAACTTTTGCAGGTGCGTAACCGCCAGCCCTAGTTCAGTTTAATGAGCCGTGCGCCCTCGATGGCAAACCAACCGTCACCGAGATCAGCGTTCTGACGCCGCGACCAGACCTGTGAATAAGTCTTGGGATAACAGGTATCAGGGACAGCGCCTTTATAATAACCATAACCCTCGTAATAGACATGGAGTTCATTGTTGATGGTGATCCGGTCGGAGATTCTTTGCCAAAACATGGCGTAAAACTCGCCCGGTGAGCAGTAACCGTAATCGACCCACATGAAGTTTTTGACCTCAGAGTCGAGTCGGTGAGGTTCCATATCCGTGACCTTTTGCCATTCTGGGAGCTTATCCCCAAAATCAGCACGGATCAGCGCCAACGTTTTGACATCGGCCGCTGCTGATGTTGCTTGTGCATTGGCGGTGGCAGTTTTTTCGCCGGGATCAGGGGTGGCGCTCAAGTTCAGGATGTAGGCGGTGCGTGAGGCTTCACGGGCGCGTTCGTCACGATCCGAACCTAAACCGGCAAAGACTCCAGCGATCAGCAGCACGGCTCCTATAAGGCCCACAATCACAGCCACAAGCTGAGTGCTGCCACCTTGCGACTTCTCGGTAGCAAGCCGGGCCACAGTAGGGGAAGTGGGCAGGTAATGGACGGTCACCTTATCGCCCACCTTGAGATTACTGAGGGCAGCAATGGGACGCTCTACTGAATAGACCTTTTTACGCTCCCCATCTGGCACTTCAAACTTAAAGACAACTGCGTGTTGCGTGGTGCCGCCACCAGCGTGTGATGAACTGAACAGCGAGATTAGGGCTAACAACATCTGCAACCACTGCCCCTTGATCAAATGTTGGGTGATCTCTCCCTCCGCCACTGCCCCTGTCTGTTGAAGCTGATTCCAAAGTCTCCGTTCTTTGCGGGACGAGCTAAACATCCATCCTGCCAGTCCAATGAGTACCAGTGCACATACTGCAAAGACGAAAAAGATAAACAGCCCCATCGTTTTTATAACCTCTCTAACTGAAGTTCATCTACCGCTAACCACTGCTTTTCAGCCATCGAAACCAAGCCAAAACCAAACTTGCCCTGAGGGGTGATGATCGCGTATTGGTTATCCATCCAGATCACCAGCCCCAGTTTCCCTCTCGGTGTGAAAGGGGATTCGAGGATCAATTCCTTACCCACGTAAAAACACACCCGATCCCGAAGCCATTCAAGGGTATAACCCTGCGGCTGCCGCAAGTCCTGTGGGATGACGGCTTCGGCCGCGCCGATGGCCGTTTGGGCGATTCCCCACAGACGCCGATACAGCCCCGGAACCCGCATCAGCAAAAACCCCAAGGGGGCACCCGGAGCCAGCAGCACAAAACCGGGACGGGTGAAGTCCGCCGTGCTGGCCTTCCAGCCATCACCGGGAACGCCGCGCACAAACGCCATGTGGTGCGGGCTGCCTCCACCAAAAAACCACACATAACGAGGCAGGCGCGGTAGTCCGCCACCGGGCAGGTAGGGTTGATTCCAGAAGCCAAAGCCCCAAGTGCCTCGAAGCGCGGCTGCCTCGTGGGAGGCCCATGCGCGCAGGCTTAAGCGGATCGGCGCTTCGCAGGTAAATTGACTTCGGCGCAGCCCGGTGTAGTTGTCGATCTGGGCGTTGCTGTAACCGCCGTTTGTGGGATCAAGGACAAAGCGCGTCTCCTCGCCGGAGCGCACCACCCGTCCAGAACCGATCTGGACAGTGCGAAAGCCCCGCCCCTCATCCTCACCCTTTGTCACCAACGGTATCTACAGCTCCATCACCAAAATAACTTTCAAGAATCCTTTTGTAGCGGTTAATCATAACCATCTCGGCCAATCGAGGGAAAATCGCGTTTAAGCGTGAAAAGACTCTGGGCAGCGCCCCGCCCATGATGTGGATCTGGCGTTTGTGGGATACAGAATCGAGCAGCGCCGCGGCGACCTTTTCCGCTGACACAACGGGCTGCCCCAGTTTGCGCCACACGGGATGATAGGGGCGCTCAGTCTCGGTCTCCGCTGGGCTGGGCGAAAAATATAACACCCTCACCCCTGTGCCTCGGTATTCACGGTTGATCGCTTCACTAAAAGTCATGATCCCAGCACGGGAAGCGGCATCAACGCTGAAAAAGGGCAGTGCCAAGCGCCCATCCGCGTACCCGCCCAGATGAACGATCACCCCGCCACCTGACTGGGACATCGAGGGCGCAAAGGTACGGGTGATCAAAATCGCACCCATCAGGTTGGTGTGCAGAGTGCGGCTGATCTCCTCGTCGGTGTGGGCGGCCAGCGACTTACGAGGGCTGAAGCCGGTCGCGTTAACCACCACATCGACCCGTCCGGCCTGCTGATGCAGCATCTCCAAACTGCGGGAATCGGTCAGATCAGCGGGGGCCAGTTTTCCCCCAATTTCTTGTGCCAGCGCAGTCAAGGACGATGGGCTGCGCGCCGCCAAGATGAGCGCGGCCCCCTCTTTGGCGAAGGCTCTGGCAAAAGCGCCCCCCAAGCCCCCTGACGCCCCGATGATGATCACCTGTTTCCCCTCAAATCGACCGGACATGTAGGCTCTCTCCTCGCTAAGTTCGCCGCCGATAAAACTGACGCGCCGGAGCGCGGTTGAGATACCACGTGACATAAACCGGGATCAAGATCAGCAGGGGAACCTGACACACCACCCCCGCACTGGTCAAACTGCCCCCTACCCCGAACAACTCTGGGGCGCTGAAGGCTGATTGAAGCACCCGAAAGGCCCATACCGCCGTGGTAAGCCACACACAGCCTAAAAGAGCGAGGCGTGCGCCCTGAGGGCGTCCGATCCATGCAAAAATACAAGCGATCAGGGTGATCGCCCCTAAACCCATCATGATCCAGTTGAGGGGGGTGTTGATCAGCTCAGTGCCGATCTGCCGCCGGGTGATCGCGGTCCACACCACCAACATCAGAGGCAGGAGGGGGAGGACGCCATAACCAAGGGCCGTGGCCAAGATCGCAATGGTCAAACCCAGAGGGCGATAACGAGGTTGATCAGGGGTATGTGTAGCGCTCACGAAAATCCTCACCAGCCTTCCCGATAATGCCAGAGCCAATTTCATTATACTGGCATGGCGCAAACGCAATCGATGGAGTGTCTCATCCCCCTACCCCATCTCCCCCTTCATCCGTCTCTGGTCGAAAAGCGGAAGGTTTCACCCGCCTTTGCCCGTGTTATCACCCGCACGCTTTGTGACCTTTGCCATAGAATCGAGGCGGCGCGCCTCTTGCGAGGCGCGCCGCCTTTGGTTGTGCTTCCTCTTTGACTGATGAGAGGTTCATAAAAGAGGAATGCAGATGGTTGCACAGCGTATTCAGGCGAATTATGATAACCTTCAGGAGATGCTGAAGGTGTTATGCGCCATGCCGATAGGACCGTTGCCCTCAAGGTTCAGGTCGAAGGACTGGTCGATCAGCTTCAAGGCGGGGCATGGCGGGGGGTGGGTGCGGAGGCATTCTACGCCGAAATGCGCGATCTAATCCTGCCCGCCATGCGTAAGTTGGAGGACGCCCTGCAATTCGCGGGCGAGGGGACGGGCAAGATTCACACCATCCTGCGCGAGGCGGAGGAAGAAGCAGCGCG
>JACSRJ010000319.1 GCA_014879835.1 Anaerolinea sp. | reverse complement strand
GACGGGCTTCCTGCCTCCGTGTGCCGTGCCTTGTCCTATGTCCACTGAAACCTCATCGGGTCCGTGCTCGCCTCACTCATGCCCCCACCCCTGGGTCCTGCCTCGAATCCCCGAAACACCCCCTGCCTCGATCCTGTAAAACCGCACAACCTCGTCTTGCAGGTGTACCAAGTGGATTAACATAAGGAGTGCGCGCTTGCCCTCATCCCCCTGCCTTCGCCCTGAGGGAGAAGGGGGGAAAAGGAGGATGAGGTCTACCAACGAAAGATGAGTTTTCAGGGCCTTGGAATGTAGATGGCGCTTGGGGCGCCGGGCTTTCCGCCGCCCTTTCACCATGCCCTGAACGCAGCTTATGTGAGACCACGCTTCAGTTTTGCCAAGAGAACCTTCATCTGGGCACGATAGCTGGGCGCGTCCAAATTCAGCATCACCTCAATTTGGCGGTACGTAAGCCCAATCCACTTGGCTAAGACTACACGACGCTCTAACTCGGACATCTCGATGATCAAGCAGATAAGGTCAATCACACGCTTGACCGTGACGGGCCCTCCATCGTCACTGGCAGCATGATTTGCCTCCAATTTGCACAGCGTGCGCTTCACCCGCTTGCCCAAGGTATCAGCTTTCTCGTCGAAAACCTCTGCTAGGTCTGAGTACTTGTATCCCCCCACAATCCTTGCCATCAGCAGCCGTTTGAAGGCGATGGGGAGGTTAATGGCACCACGAATGTACTGAGCCAAGCGGTTAAAGTCCACTGCTTGACTCTCAGCCTTTACCGTCTCCGTCTCGTATGAGGTCTCGTCAGTCAGCAGTGCTTCTTCTTCAGGGAGATCGGCGGTCGCGTAATTCCGGACTGCGTGCTTATGAAGCTCCCGTCTAACCACCTTAACCAAGAACCCGACAACGCACCCCGGCCCTTGATAGGTGAACTTCTTTCCTCGCACCGCCATGACGAGGCACCAAACGGACTCTTGAACTGCATCCTCCCAATCATTGTAGTTCCCCATTTCGGATGCTTTACGCTTCGCGTAGCGACTTACTTTTGCAGCATTGCTGCTGCTCAACAAAGCTTCTACGGTTGCACCTTGTACATTGGGGTCCGCGCTCGAGAGTCCCTCTAAAAGGGCTTGTTCCTGCTGTGGGTCATCACGATATACCATGGAAGGTCCTCCAAACGCTCACCATCGATGATACCATTATTGCCTTACGCCAGCGTGGGATAGGTAAGCGAACCAAATCGTTGAAAATTTCAATGATTCGGTAGCGTTTGAAATGCATGATCGAAAGGGGGTCATAATGATAAATCAAACATTTGACAGCAACATCTTACAGACTAAGATCAGTTTATCTGTCAGTGTGCTTTTGACGAATGTGCTGGGATGAACAAGGAAGATCTGCCCGAGGTTAAGAAAGCTCGTTTTCACTCTATCGTGGAAATGGTGATTAGAAGTATGCTCAAGCAGACTGGAAAATATGGGGGATTGGCTCTCGATGATGAGGTTCAATCTGCCATCAAACGCCTTCTAGAACTGATGGGGATCAGCCCGAAAACATATGGAGAAAGCGGTGCCAACAAGTTCAAACTGGTTCATACATGTCTTATTCGGTTGTTCGCCGAACAGTATCAAGTGAACTTGAATGACGAAGAAAACGTTTGGTTGCTTGAATACCTTAATAATGCAGCGGGGGCTGAATGGGCGCGAGATACCCGTCGTGCAACATATGCGGAATACTTCAGAAATTTCATAGAAAAGTTTGAACTTCCGAAAGAGCAAACAGAAACATTTATATCGATGATAGACGTATTACTAACAAAAGTATTTATGTCGCACCCAAACTATGAGGGACCTTTGCAAGAAGAACTCGCAAAACGCGCATTTCGGATTCTCATGGACAAAGGCACTGCATGGCAGTTGGGCGATTTGCATGGACAGGAGATCACAAAGGAAATCCGTGAGGGCTTGGAAGTATATGTACCAACACCTCAACACGGATGTAAGAAGTTTAAGGAGTTACTGGGTGACATCGTTTCTTCACGAGGGGTCAAAAAAATTGCGTTGGCAAGTAAATTGAACATTGCGCCAGGCACAATCAGCGAATGGGAGAAAGATCGATGTCCAGAATTAGGGGCGGAGTCAATCACAGCGGCACTCATTGAGGTGAGCCAAGCAATGGGGAAGAATGTCCCCAATGATTTACTGAGCCAAGTTACAGATGCGTTGGCATGTACCTGTTTTGAGCGAGATATCGCGAGACATCAAGGTAAAAAAATATCCAAGGAGGATGATAGATATCTTGGTCAAGCATAATTGTGTACCTTCTGTAACTGTAATACGACATTTTATGGGTAAAAATCTCAGCGTCGATGACACTGAATTGGGTTTGAACCCAGAGACGATAACCATAATCTACGAGACTTAGCGAAACCTATCTGTTTTGTAGTTGGGATTGTTTGTTATGTCTGTATATAGCCGAGCCGAAATCAGCCACACAATTCGTAGATCCTATGAACAATATGAAGTCGCACGTCAAGCCTACGAACAAAGTGGCAGTGACGATGACCGCATAGAGTACGAGGAAGCGCGTGAGGTGTTGAATTACTGGATTGCCAAGGCTGATGAGCTGGGATTTTATCCTTTTCAGCGTGAACCGGCCCCTCAGACTCTGGCTACGCCGTTCGAACAACGCATACCAACCGTGATGCTCAGCTATTCACCGCAGGACGGTTCCTTTGTGGCTCAACTCAAAAAGGACTTACAGGCGGAAGATTATGCGGTTTGGGCGGATGCCCCATCAATCAAGAGTGATGAGATTTGGTCACAGGCAACCAGTGCAGGGGTCAATAATTCCTATGCCTTCATCACAGTGGTCAGCCGTGCCGCCACTACTGATAAATGGGTTGAGCGTGAGTGCCGCTGGGCACACCTGAAGGAAAAACCCATCTATATAATTCAGATCGAAGACTGCAAACTACCCGATTATCTAATCGACATCGATCCTGATGCGACTGACTTCTTCGGTGACTACCAGACAGGGTTTTCCAAGCTTTTAGGTCTGCTGCCTCGCCCATCTGGGCAAATGGTGGCTGCATCCTCAGGGAAACGTGAATTGGAACTAGCGTACCTAGAAGCCCTAAGCCTTGAGAGGTGGCTCAAGACAATCCGTCAGACGGCACAGTACACACCCCTCGCAGGACATGCACAGGGAGCGCGTGTGCAGAGGGCGTCGGAGTTGATTCCGATTCCCTATAAACATATAACACACAGACGCTTCATTTTAGGGGATGAACCCCACACCGAGGCTGAGCCGACTTCATTTGAACCTCGTCAATACCCCGATATCTTGTCCGCGATTCGGGAGATACGCAGAGCGGTGCTGTTGGGGGAACCCGGTGCAGGCAAAACTACCACTCTGTGGCGGTTGGCAATGGAGATGGTGGAAACCGCTCAGCGCGATCCCACTGCGTCGCTCCCGATCCTGCTGCGGTTGGGCAAGTGGACCGATGCGGATCAGACCCTGTCAGCATTCATTCAAGGGGAACTAGGGGCGCTCGGTATCCATTTTGAGACCTTGCTGGAAGAAAAGCGTGCGGCTCTGCTCCTCGACGGCTTAAACGAGATCCCGGTGGCGCAGCGGCGGGCGGGCAAAGACACGCAGGTACAGGCGTTGTTTAAGAAGTACCCCGATCTGACCACTGTGGTGAGCTGCCGCGAACATGACTACACCCTTGATCTAGGGTTTGACAGGATTGTGATCGTCCCGCTGGATCCAAGCCGCATCCTTGAGTTTGTGACTCGTTACCTAGGTGCGAAGCAGGGTAAAGCCCTCTTCTGGCGGTTGGCTGGTGGAGAGAAGATTCAGATTCTCTGGAACAAATGGCACAAAGCCGGCGCAACCCTAGAGATGTTCTTCAGCGCGCCCGAGGTGCCTCATAACATATCCCGCGCAACCAACCGTGTTGAAGATGCCCTGTGGCGGGAGAAGGTGCGGGGCAACAAAGGCAGTCTGATGACCCTTGCCCGCAACCCCTACCTGCTCATGATGATGACCGATCTCTTTCAGAAACAGGGGACTCTGCCCGATAACCAGAGCGAATTGTTCACCCAGTTTGTTGATGAACTGATCAAGCGCGAAGGCGACAAGATGACCGGGCGAGAAGAGGAACTGCTCCGGTCATTGGCGCGGATCGCTTACACCATGCAGACCCGCCGTGAACGCGCTGAGGACTCAGCCGAGGGAGATGAGTGCAGCGCTGCGACCAGCCTTCCTCTGAAGGAAGCGCGCCCTGCCCTGATCAGTGATGAACTGCTGTACCTCGCAGGCAGCGCTTCACTGCTGAGCGTGAGCGGTGACAGCCTGCGCTTCAGCCACCAACTGCTGCAGGAATACTTCGCGGCGACCTACATGCTTGGTGAGATTCGGGCGGGGCGTTTGAAGGCATCCGCCCTGTGGCCACCAGATCGGTGGTGGGAACGCACCGGTTGGGAAGAAGCCGCGGTACTGCTGGCAGGGCTGCACAGCGCGGACTGTACTTCGATCTTGGAGTGGCTGGGGGATGCTAACCCGGAGGTGGCGGCGGCCTGCATCACCCGAAGTGGTGCGGTTGCCCCCGAAGCGACCCTCAAACGATTGCAGGAACGATGGCTGCCCCGTCTGACGGCAAATAAGCGGGAGCCACAGCCTCGGGCCCGGGCTGCCGTGGGGCGAGCGCTAGGGCTGACGCGGCTCGACAACCGTCCCGGGGTGCTGGACTTTAGCTGGGGTCAGGATTACTGGTGTCCGGTGCCCAAGGGTGAGTTTAGCTATCAGGGCAAGCCGGACAAGATCGACTACAACTTCTGGATCGCCCGCTATCCCATCACCTACGCACAGTTCCAGTTGTTCATCGATGCCCCCGATGGCTACCGCAATCCGGAGTGGTGGAAAGGGCTGCATGAGGAGGGGATTCAACAGCAGCAGAAAGGCGCAAGGGAGCAGGCCTTCAAATTCTGGAATCATCCCCGTGAGACTGTGAGCTGGTATGAGGCGGTGGCCTTTTGCCGGTGGCTCGACGCCCTCACCCTCCTGCGACCCGCCTCTGGCGTGTACCCGCTCCCGACCGCCGCTTTGCGGCTAGGAGAGGGGAGAAAATGCCAGATCCGTCTGCCTTTGGAGATGGAGTGGGAAAAGGCGGCCTCGTGGGATGCGAAGGCAAAAAAGGCGCAGGTGTATCCGTGGGGGGACACCTTCGACCCAACGAAGGCGAATACGCGTGAGGGGAAACAAATCGGTCAAACGACCGCCGTAGGCATCTACCCACAGGGCTCCCCCTGCGGGGCGTTGGACATGAGCGGCAATGTGTGGGAGTGGTGCCTGAATGATTACGAGGGCGGACAGACGAACATCGGTTCTAACAAAACGCGGGGTTTGCGGGGCGGCGGCTGGTATTACGGTCTAGTCGCTGCGCGCGCCGCGTATCGCTCTCGGTACTTCCCGTACCTTCGGAGCAACGGCCGCGGTTTTCGGGTAGTGGTGGCTCCTGTCTCTCTTTAGGGGTTCCTCTGTCCTCTGATCAAGCACGCGAAGCGTGCGCGCCTTTGGTCTTGGTATTGAGGTTACGGCGCGAAGCGCCCCGCGAAAAATCCCCGTCGGGGCAGCTTCATATGCTGCCCCTCACACCCAGTACATCCCACAGGTCCTTGATCAGCATCTGACTATGGCTGCCGAAACCGTATTTGGATGTGGGCATCAATACCCCCGCAACCGCTGCGGGGTGCCCCCTCTCGTCCGTCGAGTACTGCTAGGAGAACGGAGAGAAACCGCTTTGAGGAACATGCCCTCAAGCTCCTCATGAATAGATCAGGTTGAGCAAAAGCCCCTGCTCCACTACCTCTTTTGTCATTCTGCCAGCCCATTTCGTCTTTTGTCCCTGTTCAAACAACTTCTCACCCCTTGACTTTGTCTTGCAGACCGCAGAGGGGCAGACATCACTTTGATGCCCCCTCAAGAACCTCATTTCCCCCTTCGCCCTGAGGGAGCAGGCACCGCGCATCCGTCGAAGAGGATGAGGGCAAGTGCGTAACTCCAAGAATCCCTTGTCCGATTTTTACCGGCTCTCGCATTTATATGTAACACAGCGCGAACGGGTTGAATTCCCGAGGTGAACCTTACCAACCACATAGGATATACGTGAATTCCCTAACCACAATGGAGGGATTGATGACCGCAATACAGACCACTGTCTTCTTTGACTTGGACGGGACTATCGTAGAAGACTTCTTTGGGAAAGTCATCCTGCCAATGGTGGTGGCAACCCTTGCCCGATGGAGTGGTGTGGACGAGTCAACCTTGCGCCACGAAATCGCGGACGAACGCCACCGTCGGACTGCGAACCCTCGCATGGATAACTATGCCCGCTCAGTGGACTACGATCAAATCGTTGATACTATTGCCGCACGGCATGGAATCGCCAGTCGTCTGCCCGATTACCTCTGTTTCAAACTGGTCTCCCGTCACGCTCCGTACAAGGCAAAGTCCCTTGAAGGCGCCTATGATGTTCTGAGCCAGTTGCACCAAGTAGGCATCGATTTGGTCGTATCCACTCTCGGACTGTTCCGCTACCAGTCTCTTGTGCTGCAGGCGTTGGGTCTCCTCAAATTTTTCGCGGATTGCCTCGCGCCAGACACGGTTGGATTTCTGAAAACTGATCCTCGTTTTCTGCAGCGCTATCAGGCCTTAAATACCCTGAAAATCAGCGTCGGTGACAGCCTTCGGGATGATATCTATATGCCCCATCTTGTGGGCTTTAAAACTGTCTTGGTTTTCCACGAGCCTGATCTGCGTTCTTTGAACGCATTTGAGCGCCCACACCATCTTGATCGCTACGCACACAAGCTTCGGTACTACGAGGAATATGGCGGCAAGGTCCAGCCGGATGCAGTGATCACTCAACTGGCGGAACTGCCCGATGTCGTCTACCGCCTTCAAGAAAACGGGGCGACTGCCGTTCGTGCGCGCTGAACAAGGAGGGAAAAACTTATGCCACAGTACTCGTCACGGGCCCCGCCCCATATAACAAAATCCACTTTTGTTTGCAGAGGTTGGGACCATATCCCAAAGTCTTCCCGCCACATCTCTTCCTCAGCGATCGCTGATTGGTCATTTCAATGATATGGAGAGCATCATGCGAAACCGACTCCACCTAATGCGATTCATTCTCGCACTACTTGTTCTACTGATCGGACTGTGGGTCGCCCCACGCCCTGCGCTTGCAGCGTGGGGAAACATCCAAGTCGAGGTGGTTTCTACCTATCCCATGAAGCGCGTGGTCGTTGCTGGGTACAACCAGCACAACCAATGGAAACAATGGTCCTCGGATGTGTATGGTGCAAGGAGCACCAAGACCACCAATTGGTGGTGGAAGTCAAACCCAGTTTTGGTAGAGATTACCTACACCAATAACAGCAAGCAATCACAGTGGTTCAATTGGTCTTGGACGACGCCATTCTGGTATGACTGGCAGACCGCAAACTTCACCTACCGGGGGACCGATAACGATAACCCAAAACCGCCTTCGATTGTCTCGCCCAACAGCAGTCGCTACTTCGACCAGCAATTCACCTTTGCGATCTCTCCCTCCGCTGCGAACTACACTGGCCGGCGTGACTACAACGTAGGAGTCGAACAGATTAGCGGAACTTGGCGCTGGTCATCCGGTTGGACTGCAAACACATCGTGGTCTATCAAAGTACCCGCGGATGGTCAATATCGTTTATGGGCACAGCAAGGTGACATGGTCAGCCGTGGCTCAAAGGTAGCTTCGATAGTCATCGTCGTGAAGCGTAGTGTGGGCATACCATCTATCAAATCACCAGCGACTAACCAGTTTGTAAAACGTGCCTTCTCGGTTGAGATCAATCCCGGCAGCATGAACTATACCATGGTAGCAGATTGGCTAGTGCAGTGCTACACCAATGCCTCCAACCCAGATGGGTCAACCGTAGCTCAAGTTGGATGGACAAGAAACCGGACTCCACAGATTATCCTCTATGGGGATGGAGTAGTGTTCTGCCGTGTGCGACAGGGTGACACTGTGAATAATGGCTCGGGGTGGAGTACTCCAGTAACTGTGCGTGTGGTTGGTGTGGTTAATGCTCCTAAAATCCTGTCTCCCACGCCCAACGCCACAGTATCCGGGAAGCGGTTTAAGGTGGAACTAGAATCTGTAGGGACGCCGTATTGGAATCAGCTTGAGTTCCGCATTCAGATCGCACGCAATCCGAGTTTTGCGCCTGTCGAGAAAACTACGGAGTGGCAGAGATCGTTGGCCTCAAAGGTACTAAGTTCCGCCACGCTCAGAGCTTCCATCGAATTGGAAGTATCCGGCTATGGGAAGTACTACATCCGTGCGCAGGTTCGCAACGAATCGGGCTTGGAATCACCTTTCTCCAATGTGACGATTTCAGTCCCATTCTTCTATGATCGGGTTAAGGCGACTAGCCAAGATGTCATCAATGCGGTCAGTGCGAGTGGAAGTGGTTGGTGCACAGAACTTATCCAACATGCCTTCCGTGCAGGAGGGTTACCAGGCATCGACCAAGGCTTTTTTGGTGGTTTCAAAACTTGGACCGGTAATGGATATCTGGTCAAGTGGATGGAAGCCTATCCGGACATGTGGGAGTTTCGTTCCTTCCAAGATCTGGAGCCGGGCGACGCCATCCTTTACAGCTCGATTGGGGGAAATGCTCAGAATTGGCGTGAAGTCGATGGGAATGGTGCCTCCAAATTCGGACATGTCGCATTGGTCATCGGAAAAAATCCGGCCGGAAAAACGCTGGTTTCTCACTGGAATATTGGTGGTTACTCCGGTAGCCCTAGGCCGCAAGGACTCGAATATGATGCCTATATCGGAGGTGCATTGCCCGTGCTTGGAATTCATATTCGGAGTAGCGGTGTCGCCGCAAGCTCACCTTCCATTGCTCCCGTATCTGCCCCAACTTTTGTACCGCCGGCTGGTGGTGACTAATACAATTGGAGTGAGCGCTTTCTCGGCGCTCACTCCATATTCTGAAAGGGTGAATACACCATGAAATACCGTAACAAAGCTCAGGGTATGGTTGAATATGCGCTGCTGTTGGCTCTGGTCGCCTTGGCAGCAGTGATCATTCTGAGTATCTTGGGGCGCGCGATTCAAGGCGGGATCGGTGTGGTGACTGGCTCCCTTGGTGGGAGCCATGATGCCAATGAGGAGAAAGGCGCTATTGAAATCCTGACTGCCCAATGTTTTGCCGTTCAGAGCCAACACCTCACAGGGCTGTGGATCACGGGGATCACTACCCACTCAGTTGCTGAACTGACAGCGGGGACGAACTTAGGCATGGGAACGGGGATGGACGGACTGCCTTCACCAGTTACGGCGGGGGATGCCCCCGGAACCTTCCGTTTCAATCCACTCATTTCGAATACGCGTGCCGATGTCGGCTTATGCCCCAAAGGTGCAGTAGTACAGGGGCAAGGACTGATAGCGGTCGCGCCAGTTGCTGCGGAGAATGTGCCATGAAAGCTTCTACATCTCCCACCAAATCTCAAGATCGAAATACGGTCTCTGGGCAAGGGAGCACCATTTCCACGCTAATTAAAAAGTGGTGCCAGTCCCTTTTACGCACATACAGCCACCTGAACAATAAGCAAAGAAGGATATTCCTAGCTGCTGTTGGGTTGGGGCTTTTAGGAATACTTGTAGGGATTCTATTGTTGATTGGAGCACCTCCCGTTCAGGCACTCCATCCCCCAAAACCGCCAGTAAGCAAAGCAGACGCGATAGTGAACCACTTACGAATAAATGGCTTTGCTGTGCATGTACGTCCTGACAGCAATCTAAGTTGGCGTGCGCAGGCGACGTTTATGCTTTCCATCAGCCGTAACGGGCAGCGGGGTGACTTTACACTGTTGGAATTTTCGTCTTTCCAAGAGGCGGGGCGTGCAGCATTTCTGTATTCAATCCAAGTTCGAGAGGCTGCCGAAATGACCCATATCGGAAACATCGTGCTTATAGGAAAAGAGGGAGCGGATACAGAATTTCGCCAAGGAGTTGCCAGTGCGGTGGTCAATTTCATGATGGTACAGCCTCGCCCAACTTCTTCCTATAACATGCAACATAAGCAGAAATCGGGGTAGGTACCATGGAATACTCAGACTTGATTACTATCCTAGATGAGGGTGCAGGAAGCAAAATCAATCGCGCTGCCGCGATCTATCAACTCATTGAGCAAGCGCCAGAAAAGAGCCGCTCTGATCTGTTAAGAACAGCATGCGAAGTCTGGGAAGATTCAGAGGAAAATGGGACGATTTCGCTCGAAAACCTGATTGGAGAAGCAGAGCTTGAATCTCTCAAGAAACGCTATTCCAAACTTGTGGACGGGCTACTGGAAGGGCTTCTCCAAGTTAATCCATCCGAACCCCTTTTCTACGTACAACTCTGGGACATACTGAGCAGTGCTATTTTGCCGGACGAAAAAGCCCGGTATTTCGCTCTTTATTGGATCCTCATAGATGCACGCATCCCCTACTTCGATTTAGGCGAAGGCATGTCCATGGGCAATGAACAGTACAAAACCGTGAGCCGTCGGATACACATGCAGCGCGCTCATATTCGCTTCGCCGTGAAACGTTCTTTTGAACAAAAAACACAGCGTGCCAGCATACTACTGCAGGAACTCGACAGTGTATCTGGAGAAGACAGGGTGGTTCTGATGGCTAACCTTATCGGATTTCTTGAACACATCGGGGATATTGGAAAACTTCTAGGAGGCTTGACCCAACTCTTTACATCTTCGGATTCATGAAACTCAACGCAGACGGTTTTTCTGAATGTGTTATCTTGCTGAAGCACATGATAACATCAATTCGCCTAGACTGCCCTAAAAACGGGTGTACAGTCGAGATAGGAACGACCGTCTGATAGGATACTGACCATGACTATCTTCCTTATGGGTATTGAACCCAGTCTATCTGCATTTCCATGCCTTCGTGAACTTCAAGGCATTTTGGAGGCAGCAGGTTACCACGTAGATAAAGAGAATATAGGAATGAGGTCACAATCAGACAACGAAGAGCGTGACCTAGATAGAATTCGCGCTTGTCGAGCTGTGCTGATGGTTGTGACGAGTGCTACAAGAACCGACCCACGATACCAAAGAGCTTGGGAGCAAGCAATCCATGAGCACAAACCTATCATTCAGTTGGTATGTGGCGAAACCGATGTGCCTGAGCGCCTAAGAGTCTATGAAGCGATTGAATTCACGGAATGTAGAACTGCTGCCGTTCAGCGACTGTTAGATGTCCTTGAATGGGTGCACAGTCCGGAATATGAACGTTTGAGGCGGAACATAAGCACCCGCATCACGGCAAAAGATGGGCAACCAAAGAAGCGCAGAAAAGACAGCGCTGAACAGGACTGAACCAGGGCAATCGCGTTCTAACCAGAGAGGATTTTGAGGAGATAGTCATTTTTCCAGCCAACCCGAAGGCGCTTGACTTGCAAGCCAGCCTTGAGAGAGGTTTCGCGTTTGAGCAGGAGCAAAGCAAGACGACGAAACAAGGCAAGGTTTTCAGGGGCATAGCCAACGCGGGTGTGGTTACGGTCTTCAGCAAAGGTCACGTCGAGCGACCAATGCAGTTGGTTTTCAATAGACCAGTGGTCGTGCACCGCCGCCAGAAAGGCGCTGGCTGAAGCGGCCCGACTGGAGATGAAATAGGCGGTCTCGTGGCTGGAGTGGTCGCCAATGCGACGCTCCCGGGTGATGCGGACGACGGTCGTGAGGGCTTTCCAGTCGGAGTGGCGGTGTAGGTAAGCCAGATACGCCGGATCCGATAAGGTCCAACAGCGGCGA
>JACSRJ010000317.1 GCA_014879835.1 Anaerolinea sp. | reverse complement strand
ATCCCCCCTTCTACCGCGTGCGGGAGAAGGGGGGAAGGGGGGATGAGGGTAAACTTACTGTCGCCCCCTCAACCTAATGCCCTCATGGGGGCGGACTATCCTGCGCCTTTGCCACAAGGCCGCCGTAAACCCGGCCCCAAAGAGATACAGGGCTGGCTCAATAGGAAATAAGTAACGGGGGATGGCCAAAATGACCGTGTGCACCGCCAAAATGTAAATGATGAACCCGTAGAGAGGCAGGCGTGGGCGCAGTGTCCGGCGGAAGGGCAGAATCAGCCCTAACAAACCCGCTCCCCACGCCCATAGATGAAAACCGTAGAGGGCCAACTTTGGCCAAAAAGCATCCCCTTCACTGAGTTTGATCAGTCCCCCCACAGAACGATCTGTGCGCAGCCACTCCGCTGCAAGAGACTTCAGGCTCTCCCCCGGAAAATACACGGTATTGTGGGGCTGCACGGCGGCCTCAAAGAGATTGCTCAGGCGCGTTTTGATCCAACCGGGCAGATCATTTACAAGGGTGCCTAAAAAACCCTCGATAAAGGCTTGATCGCGCTGTTCAGTGTGGGCTGCCTCTCCGATCTGGCTATCGATGGCATAGGGGTCAGTCACCCCAGTAACGCCCATCCATGCGAAGGCCGTTAGTCCTTCGCCGCCAATGATGAAGCGATTCCAGCGATACAGATTGTAGGCTGTCCATGTGGAGAGGGTTAGACCAAAGGCGGCTGCGAGAATCAAAGCCCAGCGTCCACCTTGACGCCAGCCGTGCAGCCACACCAGATGAGTCACGATGACCACTGGAAAAAGCAGCGTTACAACCCGGGTGAGGGTTGCCAGCCCGATCAGGACACCGACCCCAATCAGGCTGCGCGCCTGAGGACGATCCTGATTCTGGGCGTAGATCGCCAATGCTCCAAAGATCAGCGCAAGAAAGAGGCTTTCAGTCAGGGGCAGACTGGACTCGATCACAAATGCTGGACTGATCGCGGTCACTAACGCCGCGAGTCGAGCCGGGCCAGAACTGAAATACCGTTTGCCCAAATGGTAAACCGCCGCGATCAAGATTGAATGCCACAGGAGGTTGAGCAGGCGCAAGGTGGTCACGGTGGGGCTTTGGCTTGCCAGTGTGGGCGCAGGTTGGGGAGACCAAAATGAAAGTAAAGCGCGCATGGACACCAGAGGATCGGAGATCAAGTTCTGCACCACCCCCACATACACCAGAAAGGTCGGGCCCGTCTGCACTGGATGGTTGAGCTTGTTGGACACCAGCAACCGACCTTTATCAAGATACCAGCCCACATCACCTCCACTGAGGTTAGGGGCAGGGTCAGCCACAAGGATGAAGCTCAGACGGATGAAGGCTGCGATGATCAGGATCAGAGCCAGCCAGCGGTGATCAGCACGGGTCATTTCCCCCCCAATGGTTCAAAAGATGTCATAATAGGCGTCATGTCGATCTATAAACAAACTTCGCTCTGGATCATACCACCGGGACAAAAACCCATGCACCGAGACTCGATTGCTTACAAAGCGGCGACCTCTCTAGAGCGGCTTCGGCCCCGCCTAAGGGAGATTTTTGGCAAGGATGAGACTGCTCTGTTGAGGTTTGAAAGCCGCCTAAATCGTCACTTCCCCGCCCTCTTTGAACTGCTGTTAGGTTTATATGGGGGGCATTACGACTTTTTTTATTGGTTGGAGCAAATCCTCACGACCACTGCTCAGGCGATGCTCCAACGTCCGACCTCGCTCACCCGCTTGGATGATTCCCGTCCAGCGAATTGGTTTCAAAGTGAGCGTGTGGTGGGTGGGGTTTTGTACGTGGATCTCTACGCCGGTGATCTGCGCGGGGTGCGCGAGAAGATCCCTTACTTTAAAGAACTGGGGCTGACCTATCTGCACTTAATGCCCTTGTTCAGGTGCCCGCCAGAACGCAACGATGGCGGTTATGCGGTGAGCAGCTTTCGGGAAGTGAACCCGACTCTAGGCACGATGACAGAGTTGTCCCTGCTGGCTGAAGGGCTGCGCACCGAAGGAATCAGCCTTGTCCTCGATTTTGTGTTCAATCACACTTCTGACGAACATGGGTGGGCCCAGCGGGCCAAACGGGGCGATCAGGAATTTCAGGATTACTACCTGATGTTTAATGATCGCACCTTGCCCGATCAATATGAGCGCCACCTGCGTGAGATTTTCCCGGAGCAGGCCCCCGGCAACTTCACCTATCTGCCCGAACTGGACAAATGGGTATGGACAACTTTTAACACCTTTCAGTGGGATTTAAACTACGCTAACCCCGCCGTTTTTAATCAGATGCTGGAAGAAATGTTGTTTCTCGCCAATCAGGGGGTAGAAGTGCTGCGCCTTGATGCGGTCGCATTCATTTGGAAACAAATGGGCACGAGTTGCGAAAATCTACCTCAGGCGCACGACATCATCGCCGCTTATAACCGTCTGGTACGGATCGCGGCCCCGGCAATGATCTTTAAGTCAGAGGCCATTGTTCACCCCGATGAGGTGGTGAAGTATATTGGACGCGAGTGCGAGATCAGTTATAACCCGACCTTTATGGTACTGCTGTGGGAGGCGCTGGCTACACGTCAAGTGAAGCACCTTCGACACACCATGGCCAAGCGGTTTAACCTTCCTCCCGGAACGGCATGGGTGAACTATGTACGCTGCCACGATGACATTGGCTGGAGTTTCGCCAATGAAGATGCGGCTGAAGTGGGCATTAACGGTCACGATCACCGGAATTTCTTGAATCAGTTTTACACCGGGCGTTTTCCCGGCAGCTTTGGGCGAGGGTTGCCCTTTAACTACAACCCCAAAACCGGTGATATGCGCATTTCGGGAACCCTCGCTTCCCTTGCAGGTTTAGAGCAGGCCATTGCGATGGGTGATAACACCGAGATTGACCGCTCACTCCGGCGGATTTTGATCTTGCAAGGGTTATCAATCGCGGCGGGTGGTATCCCCTTGATTTATTTGGGGGATGAGTTGGGGATGTTGAATGACTACAGCTATCGCCACGATCCTGCCAAGAACGGGGACTCACGTTGGGTGCATCGCCCTAAACTCGACCTTGAGATGTGGAGTCAGCGCAACCTTGATACCCCTTCAGGGATCATCTTTCAGGCGATTCGCACCATGATCGGGATTCGGATACAGCATCCAGCCTTTTCAGCGGCGGGTAAAACCCTTTGGCTTGATATTGGCAACCCCCATGTGCTGGCCTTTGAGCGCAGCAATCAGGGGCAGACGATCCTCATCCTTGCCAATTTCTCAGAGCAGCCCCAAACGGTTGAAGCCCGTTATCTGCCTCCCATTGAGCCGGGTGAACCCTATAAAGAACTGCTTTTTGATGGGGAACTGCGGATCGATCTTCAAAATCCTCGTTTCACCCTACCCGAATATGGGATGTGGTGGCTTCGATACCCCTGATAGGGTTGAAGTTATGGTCGGCGGCGCAGGGTTGTCCACAAATTGGCGATCCGCGCCCGAAGATTGGGCACATAAAAACTGAGGATGAAGGTCTGCACGATCAAGGTATTGCAGACGAAATACAGGAGCGCTTCCTCAAGCGGGATGTTCAGAAGCGGCAGAAGCGCTCCGCCCGAATGGGCATTGTTCACCTGCCATGCTGCGCGTCCACCTAGGGCATAAACAAGGCATAAATATCCGGTGGGCAACAGGATCGCCAGAAGCCATACCTTCCAGCGGCTGAGCAGAATATCCAGTCCGATCATCCACTGGATCAGAATCAAGGGCGCCGCCCACACCCCAATGAATACCAGATAACCAGTCACCTCTAGACCTCTTTTGTCCTGTACATCAGGTTAAATGTATCTAACCCTAGGAAATGCAGAGAGCATTCCCGAAGTTTCTATGGCTTACGCAGTTGCCCTCACCCCTCTTTCCCCTCTCCCGCCCGCCGCTTCGCAGCTAGGAGAGGGGAGGAAACACCTTTGATGGGGGTGTCCCCCACAACCCCAGATCAGGGAGTTTGAAGGGCTTCCCCCTCAAACGGCTCCTTTTGATAAACACGGGGTGAATAGGTTCAAATGCGTTACTCCTAAGTTGTAACACCAAACCGGGCTGATTTGAAATCCGCTGTAGAATGAGCATATCCACTTTTACGTTTTGACGTGTATATAGATGGTAACGGGCACGATGCGCTGGCCCATTGCCCAATGGACACCGATCTTGAGAGGAAGAGGGAAAAGGCAAAATGAAAAAAGCAGAAAAAGACGCACAGAACACCACCGCACTCAACAAGAAGTCTAAGGGATTCACGGATGAAGAACGGGCCGCAATGAAGGAACGCGCCAAAGAGTTGAAGGCAGAGGCGGGTCGTCGCACTAAAAAGGGCAAGGCGGATGGAGAAAGTGATGTCCTCGCTAAGATTGCCGAGATGCCGGAACCAGAGCACTCCATGGCCAAACGACTTCATGAGATCATCAAAGCCAACGCCCCAGAACTCTCACCCAAAACATGGTATGGGATGCCTGCGTATGCTAAGGAGGACAAAATCGTCTGCTTTTTCCAAAGCGCCCACAAGTTTAAATCGCGGTATGCCACCCTTGGTTTTAGCGATGCAGCAAACCTTGATGAAGGCAAACTGTACCCGGTTGCTTTTGCCCTGAAGGAACTATCTGCCACTGAAGAAGCTGAGATTATCGCGCTGATCAAAAAAGCTGTGAGGTGAGGGCTGATCGTTCTGCTCTGGAACCGCTTTTACCTAAAGGAAAAACGCGAGGATGTGATCGCAAAGCGCCCTCGTTGATCTTTGCGAGTGGCGCCAACAGTCGGGGTCCAACACGCTTCCGTCCGCAGACAGAAATACTTCAGCCCCACTTTGGCTGGCTCTTTGGGGATGTCGTTCGCCCCTTTTTGGTGCGCTCACCCTACGCTAAGCAGTGTCCGCTATTGTGAGGAGGGTCACGCCCTTGATACAATAGCGGATCGATTGGGTTACTGTTCGGTACACATCCCGGATTGGGGTTGACTTATTTGAACCGTCACATCTCCAGAGGAAAATGGGTTTTTGCCACCCTCGGTATTCTCATCAGCCTTTTCTTTTTATGGATCAGTTTTCGCAGTCTTGATCCCGAACAGGTTCTGGCCAACATCGGGCGGGCAAATTTCGCCCTTTTGCTGATCGCCGCACTCGTGTACTTTATTGGACTGACCCTGATCTCTGCGCGTTGGCATTTTGTGCTGCGCAGCGTCAAACGCCTCTCCACCTTTCGCCTGCTGCCGCTGGTGGCGATCTGTTATATGGGCAACAACGTTTACCCCTTCCGCACCGGTGAGATCATTCGAATCTTTCTCCTCCAGCGCAATCACAAAGTCCCCGTCACTAAGACTGCCACAACGATCTTTGCGGAACGGATGCTTGACGGCATGGTGATGATTGCTTTTGTCTTTTTGGGGCTGCTGCTGGTTGATATTCAATCGCCAGAGGTGCGTCGGGTTGCGGGTATTGCCACCCCTATGTTTTTGGCTGGACTGCTGGTCTTTTTCGCCCTTGCCACCCGCCCTCAGGTGATGCGCTGGTTAGCGAAGACCTTTGTCCGTCCCTTACCGAGCACGCTGCGTGAGAAAGCGCTCCATTTTGCCGAGGAGATCATCGAAAGCCTTGAAGGGATGCGCACCCCGGCGGATCTCTTTGGGGCGATCCTGTTCTCCTTTTTAAGCTGGATGGTTGAGGCTTTTGTGTACTGGTTGGTAGCGTTTGCTTTTGGGCTTCAGGTGGGCTATCCAGTGATGCTGATGACTGTTGGGGTGGTTAATCTCGCTGGATTGATTCCGGCTTCACCCGGTCAGATCGGGGTGTACGAGTTTTTTGTAAGCACAGTCCTGATAGCGGTCGGCGTTTTTGATCTGGACGCCAAAGCCTATGCTCTCGTGGTACATATGGTCATCTGGCTGCCAGTGACCCTTGTAGGGGGGTGGCTGCTGCTTCGTCAGGGCTTGAACTTTGGCGCGATTACTCATGTGGATCGCCTTGAAACCCAACTGGAAAGTGAGATGATCTCCTGATGCGGATTGCAGTGATTGGTGCCGGCCCCGCGGGACTGGCAGCAGCGTGGGAAGTAGTGAAAGCGGGGCACCAGTGCCTGATCTACGAAGCTGCGGATCGCCCCGGTGGGCTTGCCGCAGGCTTCAAAGATGCGGGGTGGTCATGGGAATTGGAAAAGTTTTACCATCATTGGTTCCAGACCGATCATGACATTTTGGGGTTAATCGCTGAACTAGGCTGGAGCGATCAGGTGCTGTTCCCCCGCCCCAAAACGTCGCTTTGGGCGAAGGGCAAACCGCATCTTTTTGATAACCCCCTTTCAATGCTGATGTACCCACATCTGGAAGTGATTCCCAAAGTGCGCTTTGGCCTCACTGGGCTGTACCTACGCCTTGCCAAAAACTGGCAGAGCATGGAGAAGTTCACCGCGGAGGAGTGGCTCACCCGCACCATGGGCAAACGGGCCTATGAGGTGTTGTGGCGCCCAATGCTCATTGGCAAGTTTGGAGAAGTCTATCGTGAAGTTACGATGGCATGGTTTTGGGCCCGCATCCACACCCGTACCACCCATCTAGGGACCTTTCAAGGTGGATTTCAGCGTTTTCTTGATCAGTTTGCGGCGCGGCTTCAGGAAAAAGGTGTGACCTTTTGTTATGGCGCATCCGTGAATCAAGTAAAAGGCGACGGGGGCAAAGTCCTGATCAATGCCGGCGGCACTTCGGAGAGTTTCGACGCAGTGATCAGCACCGCTTCACCAGAAGCGCTGCTCAAACTTGCGCCGGAGATCGAGAACCGTGATGCCGCTTATGCTACCAAACTACGGGCCCTGCGCCACATGGGCGCGGCTGTGGTAATTCTCGCGCTAAAGCAGCAGCTTATGCCCGATGGCACTTACTGGTTGAATCTGCCCGCCAGCAGCCCTGACAAGTCTCAGAGTGAGTTTCCCTTTGTGGCGCTGGTGGAACACACCAACTATTTGCCCCGTGAGCACTACGGCGGCGATCACATCATCTATTGTGGTGAATACGTGATGCCCGACCATGACTACCTAAAGATGCCTGAGGATGACCTTGCCAAACTGTTCATCAGTGCCCTTAAACGGGTTAACCCTGCCTTCGACTCAGGCTGGATTCGCAAGCATTGGGTGTTCCGTACCTCTTATGCACAACCCATCCCACTGATCAATCATTCCCAGCGCATCCCCGACCTGCGCACCCCCATCCCCGGCTTGTACTCGGCTAATATGAGTCAAGTCTACCCGTGGGATCGGGGCACCAACTATGCGGTCATGATCGGCAAACAAGCCGCATCCCGCCTGATTGAGGAGTTCCAGAAGTGAACGAATATGTGCCAATTATTGCTGTAGGGCTGGCGGCGTCGGTTGGTCTGACACCCCTCACCCGTCAGTTAGCAACCCGGATCGGGTTGGTGGACAAACCCAGCGCCCGTAAGGTTCACCGAGATCCCATTCCCCTGATGGGTGGGCTTGCGATCTATCTGGCGTTTCTACTGGCCCTGCTCATGTTTGGCGATCTGCCGCAGCACTTCAACGAACTGATTGCAATTGTGATCGGGGCGACCTTCCTTGCGGTGGTGGGTTTTCTGGATGACCGTTACGAACTGCGGCCGAGGCAAAAATACGCCGCTGAGTTCGTCGCTGCGGTGGTGGTGATCCTCGCGGGCATTCGGGTCGATCTCTTCGGAATTCCATTGCTCGATCTGCCCATCACCTTTTTATGGTATGTGGGCATCACCAACGCGATCAATCTGCTCGATAATATGGATGGTCTAGCAGCCGGGGTGAGCGGGATTGCAGCCTTTTTCCTGTTCATTCTTGCCGCCTCTCAGGGGCAGGAATTGGTCTCAAGCCTCGCATCGGCATTGTGTGGCGCGGTGATCGGCTTCCTTGTTTACAACTTTAACCCCGCCAGTACCTTTATGGGGGATATGGGCGCGCTGGTTCTGGGTTTTCTATTAGCGGTGCTGGGTTTAAAACTGCGTTTTCAGACTCAGGTCACCCTTGCAAGCTGGATGATCCCTGTTCTGGTTTTGGGCATGGCGATCTTTGACACGACTTTGGTCACGTTTACCCGCCTCCGTGAAGGGCGCTCTCCGTCGCAGGGGGGGAAAGATCACACCTCTCACCGATTGGTGGCAATGGGGCTGCATCCTCGAATCGCAGTAGTCACGATTTACGGCGCGTGTATCCTGTTGGGGATCAGCGCAATCATCATCAGTCAGGTAGCCCTTGTCCCAGCACTGATTGTGGGCGTGGGCATTGCTGCCGCCTTGGTGGGCTGCTTTGTGATTCTTGAGTACAGCTACATTCAGACTCAACGTAAAAAAGCACAGCAGGCTGCTGCTTCCACAGGAGAGACCCAACTTTTATGAGTTTATACGTCGTGACTGGGGGCGCGGGCTTCATTGGCTCCCATCTCGTAGAAGCGCTGGTCAAGCGCGGTGATCAGGTGCGGGTGGTGGACAATTTCAGCACTGGCAAACGCGCTCATCTTACCGCTGTGAGTGATCAGATTGAGTTATGTGAACTAGACATCCGCGATCTGGAAGGGCTGCGACGCACCTTTCAGGGGGTGGAATATGTGATCCATCAAGCGGCTGTTCCCTCGGTGCCACTCTCCGTCGAAAATCCCTTACAAACCCATGAGGTGAGTGCTACCGGAACCCTCAACGTGCTGATCGCGGCCCGTGAGGCCGGCGTGAAGCGGGTGGTATATGCCTCATCTTCATCGGTTTATGGAGATGATCCCGCGCCCATTCAGGTCGAAAGCCGCGCTCCCTCGCCCCTTTCGCCTTATGCTGCGGCCAAACTTGCGGGCGAGAACTACTGTAAAGCATTCACCGCGGTCTATGGGTTAGAAACCGTTTCGCTGCGCTATTTTAACGTCTTTGGAGCGCGGCAAGACCCGGCTTCACCCTATTCGGCGGTGATCCCCATCTTCATGAGCGCTATGCTGCGCGGCAAAGCGCCCACCATTTACGGCGACGGCACCCAAACCCGTGATTTTGTGTATGTTCAGAACGTGGTTGAGGCCAATCTGCTGGCCTGTCACGCTGATCCCAAGGCAGCCGGCGCAGCCATGAATCTGGCCTGTGGCGAACGCATTACCCTGATTGATCTAGTGCGGGAACTGAACGATCTGATGGGCTTAAAGATCGCGCCGATTTTTGCCCCACCCCGCCCCGGTGATATTAAACACTCCTGCGCGGACATTCGCCTTGCTGGAGAACTTCTGGGTTACGAACCGCGCATTGACCTGCGCGAAGGACTGGCGCGTACCCTTGAATGGTTCAAAAATTCATGATTGTTCACATCGCTAAGATGACGGGCGTCGCCGGCACTGAAAACCATCTGCTCACCCTGCTGCCGGGGCTGCAAGCGCAAGGAATTCAGATTCATCTGATCGTCCTGACCGAGCCGGAAAAGCCGATGGACGCCTACATCGCTGAGATGAATCGGCGGGGGGTACCTTCGGAAGGGATGGTCATCAATCAAGACGTGGAATATGGGTTGATCGGGCGTTTGGCCGAACGACTGCGTATCCTTCGCCCGGAGGCCGTTCATACCCACCTCATCCACGCGGATTGGCATGGGGTGATCGCAGCCCGACGGGTAGGCATCCGGCGCATTTATTGGTCGGGGCACAACGACGATCCTTTCCGTTATCGTCCTTTGATCCGACTCATTCAGGCGTATCTGTGGCGGCGAGTCACGGTCGGGATTGCTATCAGTGAGGCCGTGCGCCAGTTTATGATTAAGGTGGAGTTTGCCCCGCCGGACAAGGTAGTTACCGTTCGTTACGGCCTCGATCCGGCCTCCCCTCCACCTGAATCCCGCGATTTGTTCCGGGCTGAACTTGGGCTTTCCTCCAGCGCTTTTGTATTTGGGTCGGTGTGCCGCCTGATCGAACAAAAGGGACTGCCTCATGCGATCCATGCTTTTAAATCCCTCAGTGGGGCATACCCCAACGCCCATTATGTGATCATTGGGGATGGCAAAATGCGGGGAGAATTGGAGGCGCTGATCGACTCGCTGGGACTACGAGGGCGAGTCCATCTGGCAGGTTGGCGGGCCAACGCGGCCGCGCTTATGAACGCCTTTGACGCTTTCCTCATGCCCTCCCTCTGGGAGGGTTTCGGACTGGTGGTGCTGGAGGCAATGGCGGCGCGTTTACCTGTGATTGCCAGTAATGTGAGCGCCCTGCCCGAAATTGTGGTGCAAGACGAGACCGGGCTGCTAGTCGCAGCAGGAGATACCGCCGGGCTGGAAAAAGCGATGCGTTACATGGTGGGTGATTCCGAGGGGGCGCGGCGGATGGGGGCGGCTGGACGGACGCGGTTGGAAAGCCAGTTCAGTGTGGCCCATATGGTGGAGCAGACAGCACAGGTGTACCAGCGGCGAGGCGTCAGTGATCCGCATTCTTAATGTCATCTCACGCCTGAACATTGGGGGTATATCCCCCTATCTGATCCCGCTCACCCGCTGCCTGCGTGAGGCGGGCTTCGATGCCCAGCTTGCGGCCGGCAGTGTTGGCCTCAATGAGGGTGATATGAGCTACCTCACCACGCAGGCGGGCATCACCGTACTCGATGTACCTCGTTTAGGGCGTGATATTTCCCCCCTGCGTGATCTGGCCACGGTGCGTGATCTGGTGCGTTTGTTCCGCCAGCAGCGCCCGCACATTGTCCATACCCATACCGCGAAGGCCGGCTTTGCTGGCCGTCTAGCGGCAAAACTGGCGGGTGTACCCCTGATCTTTCACACCTATCATGGGCATGTTTTTGGACAGTACTTCAGCCCCGCCAAGACCGCCCTGTATAAACTGCTGGATCGCTTCACTGGCGCGCTCTCAACACAAATCGTGACGGTGGCCCAAAATCTGCGCCGCGAACTGACCGAAGTGCATCACATTGCCGCGCCAGATCGGGTTGAGGTGGTTATCCCCGGTTATGATTTGCGGGCGCTTCGCGCCCTCCAACGGGGTGATCACAGCTTTCGGGCACGTTTGGGCATTCCCCCTGAAGCCCCACTGGTGGGTATCGTGGGGCGAATTGTGCCCATCAAGAATCATGCCCTGTTTTTAGAAGCGGCGGCCTTGGCCTATAAAACCATCCCCGAAGCCCGCTTTCTGATTGTGGGGGATGGTGAACTGCGCGCCCAAACTGAAGCGCAGGTAGACGCACTGGGACTGCGCGAACGGGTGATCTTCACAGGCTGGATCACCGATCTGCCCCCCCTCTACAGCACCCTTGATCTGCTGGTTTTATGCTCCAAAGCAGAAGGGCTGCCCAGTTCGATCATTGAGGCTCTGGTCACCGGAGTCCCCGTTGCTGCGACGGCCGTTGGTGGGGTTGTTGATCTGCTTGCGGATCATCTGGGAGCGCTGGTTCCTTCCGAGGATGCAGACGCTTTGGGTGAGGCCATCATCACCCAACTGCGCGATCCTCAAGTCAAGCCCCGCGCCGAAGCCAATCGGACCGCCGCCTTTGATCTGTATCATATTGAACCCAGTGCTCAACGGATCGAGGCTTATTACCGCCGCTGGCTTGGCCTTCGCGGGTTGATCTAAACCAGCCATGCCCCCTCGCGCCCTCTCACGCTGCGCTTTTGGGGTCTTTATGATCCTGACCGCACTCTACCTCTTTTTTTACAACGGTTATCCGGTCAGCACTGATGAGTGGATGCTCGTTGATGCAGCCCGCAGTTGGGTGCGTGAAGGCTCCTTTGAACTTCATACCACCAATGAATTGATCCCCTTTACCACCCCGCCGACCGGGCAGATCATGCCTGCCTTGGAGGTTCAGCCGCTGGCGATCTACCTCTCTGCGCCCCTCATAAGGCTTGCGGAGTGGCTGCCGGGGATAGGTGTGGTTCACACCGCGTGGCTGCTGAATGTGCTGGTCACGGCGGCCGCCGTGA
>JACSRJ010000316.1 GCA_014879835.1 Anaerolinea sp. | reverse complement strand
CGACCCCCACAAACGCGCACAACTCCTTGGCGTTTCGACAGGTGCTGAAGTCCTGAGTGAGCCAGATCAACCATGCCGCGGTGGTCACCCCCACTCCGGGGATGCTGGTGATCCTCCTTGCGGTAGCGTGCCATTCGGGGTCACCTTTCACTACCCCCGCAATCTCCCGTTCCACCGAGTGCTTATGGAGAGCTTGCGCCGAGATGACCCCAAACCGCTCTTCCCCTTCCGTGACCAGATTCGACTATGGCTCTCCACGTGGAGTCGCAATCTCTCCGACCAACCGCGTGATCAACTCCTGAAGTTTCCTCCGACGGTAGAGCAGCACGACCTCGCGCTCTGCCTCCGAAAGGTCAGTCTGCTGGAGGTGTTCTGTGGGGGTATCCACCAGTCCCAGCAGGTAATCGGCGCTGCACTCCAGCAGCACCGCCAGCCGCCCCACGGTATGGGCAGACGGGTCTTGAAGCTCGTTTTCCCACTTGGCGACCTGCTGCTGAGGGGTTCCCAGTGCTTTTCCCAACTCCGTCTGGGTATACCCGCGTGACTTCCGAATTTCCCTTAACCGTTCTCCCCGTAGTGACATGTTCCTTTTCCTGTTTGGCTCAAATGTTCATATTGACTCTTGACAAAACACCAGAACGGATGTACGATACCCACATCGTACGGATGATTAGGTGGTGACGGTCTCTTTTTTTTGTCTCCTAATACGTCTGAGGAGATGTGGTTTTCACACACCTCTGAATGAGCCTGCTGCTCTTAAGCATAAGTATAGGCTCAAAACAGTGTGTGCGCCATCTCACTTTTCAGGAGTATTGAGGGAGAAGAGACAGCCCTCCACCAGAGAGGATGGCCTTCATGGATGAATGAGAGCCTGATGAACTGGCTGAAGGATATCAGTATCGCTTTGGCAGTCCTGCTGGTGCTGGGACGGGTGATGTTCACCCTCACCCAGACTGCAGCGGAGTTCCTGCGCGGGCTTCGGGAAGACAACAAGGAGCGTAACCAGCACTTTGAGATGCTGTTGGGCATCAATCAGAGCATTGCCCAGCAGACCGAACTTACCCGAAACGCCATAGAACAGCAGACTGCAACCCTTCATCCGATGCTGGAAGCCTTTAAGGCTTTGGAAAGGCAGGTGACCCATGCTGAAAGCACGCTTCTGAGGGCAGTTGAGCGGCGATCTGCTTCCGATGGAGCAGTCCCCGCTTCCCCGGAAGCAAACCCATCTCCTGTGGATATGGCGATGGATGCCGATTTGACCTGAGTTTCCAGCGGTCCGGCTGAAAGAGATTTAGGACACTTAGAATTTGGCTCCCACAACCAGGCTGGTCTGAGGACCGCAGTCTCCTGGCTGTGGGAGTCTCCCGACAAAAAGGAAGGAAAGGAGGATCAATGACCCAAACTTTTAATGAAAAACTGGTGGTGCAGGGAGCGGAGGACACTTCACAGCTTCAAGTCCAAGCGCACAGCACCCAGACCCAACCCCTCCAGCAGTGGTTGTCGCACACGGGTACTGCACAGGCACAGGTGACAGCCGGAGGACAGTTCCAGACGGGCGATCCCGCCGTCCCGGATGCCCTGATCCAAGCGAACGCTCTGTTTCAGGGGGAAACCCTGCCTGCCACACCACCCGCGAGTGGACTGCACACCATTGGGGTGATCGCCCTCACGGACGATCTGGACACCCCCATCACTTGGTCTCTGCATGAACTGTACTTGGAAGGTGAAGGGGAAGTCAGTGGGCTGTACACCGCATCGCGGGTGCAGTCGACCTACACCAACAGCAGCAGCGGCACCAACGCCGAACTGCGGGCAGGCGACTTTGAGGTGGTGCGGGGTGAGGGAACGCCTGCGTTAGGGCAGGCAACAGGGATTCGCAGCACCATTACCAATGGGGCGGGTGGGACGGTCACCAAAGCCAGCGGGGTGCAGGTGCAGATCTCGACTGAGGCATCCAGCAGTATCAGCGAAGTCTCAGCCCTTGAGGTGCTGCCGCTCAACAGCGAGGGCACCATCGAAACCCTGCACGGGCTGCGTATCGCCGACATGGGCGCAAGCCAGTTTGCCATCCGCACCGAGGGTGGCATTGTGCAGGTGGGAGGGACGGAAGGACACCAGGAGCTGCGTATCCTCGATGAAGCGCCTTCAGTTGATGCCCCTGCGGACTTCCTCAAGGTCTACCCTCGTTTGGAAGGAGGGCTGCCACGACTTTTTGCCAAAGACGAGGACGGAGCAGAGTTTCTGTTGGGTGGGGGCAACTTGGTGCAGTTGAAGGTTGAGGCGGGCAATCCGCCATCCACCCTCACCTTGTGGATGGACAACAGCCTGTCCGCGGCAACCACCCTGGCATTCCAGGGAAACACCCTGACTTCTGAAGGCGTGACCCAGACTTGGGCAGCCGCAAACTGGGAGGATCCCACCGAAGCCACCCTCAAAGGACGGCTGGACTGGTGGGTGACCGACTACGAAGGAGACAACCATGTCCTGACCTTCAAAACCCGCTACATGGCGGAGGATGGGCTCGAAAAACACTACGGGATTGCGGAAATCCCCGCGGATGCAGGATTGCATCACGCCGGCTACTACACCACTACCCCCGAATGGTGGAAGATCCCTCTGCGCCTGTGGCGGCGGATTGAAGTATCTGAGGCAATCGAGACTCAACTGCCCAAGACCTTTGATGCGGTCAGCGATGTGCGTGCCCCGGATTCCTCGTTTTCGTGGGCACCCCATACCTTCATGGTCGCCAACGGGGCGTCGGGCAATGACATCGAGGGCACCCTCACGGGATTGGCTGTGGTGGCGACGAATGACAGCGACTACCAAGGGCATGTGGACAAACTCATTGCCATCGACGCCTATGCCAATGTATGGCGTAGTGGCACTGCGGACGAACTGATTGTCCTCAACACCTGGCTGCCCACAGGTGCAGATGGTCATGCCAGCAGTGGCAAACACATCCAGATCACCTCTGGTGCAGACCCCGATTCGCTCACCGATGAATATGGGCTGTATATCACCGCCCTGACCGGGGACAACAAGTGGGCGATCTACGCTCACGATGGCAAAACCATCCTGAATGCGACCGGCGATACGGACAGCCAGATGGCAGTGGGACACGACGAACCCAGCAGCATGGTGGATGTGGCGGGGTCGGTGGAGGTGGGGGATGCCGACAGTTACCTGTTGGGAGATCCCATCACCAACGGTACTTGGCGTTTCACTCGTGACGGAAACAACTTAGTCATCCAGCGCCGCGAGAGTGGCGCTTGGGTTACCAAACAGACGATTAGTGCCTAAACAAGGAGAAAAAGAACATGAACCCTCAGGAAATGAATTATGTGGTTGAACTGATGCAGGCAGCGAAGGAAATCCGGGCGCTCCAGATCAAGGCTCAGGAACTCCTGGAGCGCTGGCAGGTGAACGGGTTTGCCCAGCGCATCACCGACCAGAAACTGGTGAAGGTGTCTACCTTGCAGCACCTGAGCGCTCAGAAGATCCAGGATGTACTGGCGGTGATGACCAGCATCCTTGAAGTGAGCAAAGCGTCGGTGGGTGAGGACGGCGCAGCCCCGACCGGCGTCGCCGCGATGCTGGCGCTGGTGGGATAAACCATGGACGAAACCACCCGAAAGCGGGAGTTTTTGGAGCGCGTGCGGGCTGCGGAGCAAGACACGGGTATCACCCTGACCGCAGTGGTGCAGCAGGAGCGTCTGGGAGAAGCGCTGCTTGTGCGCCCCCACTTGAGCTTGACTGTGATCCCGGGTTGGACGCCGTCAGATCCATCTGCATCACGACCGCACGAAGTAGCAGGGGGTGATTTTCCTCACCCACCACGTCCCTGATGAAGGCTGCACTGCTTGCAGGTGCAGCAGATCTCGATCTTTGAAACCAGAAGTGAGTTCTTTAGGAGTCTTTTCGATGGCAGATATTAATGTATCCGCAGATGAGGTGGTGCCTGCTAACGCCAACACCACCATTGCCCGTGGTACCGCTGGGGACGAGATTACCGCCGGACAGGCGGTATACGCCGACCCCGCGGACAACTACCGAATCAAACCTGCGCAGGCAACGGATGAAGACCAAGCAAACAACGTGGTCGGGATAGCCTTGAATGGTGCCTACTCGGGGCAGCCAATCGCCTACGCCACCAGCGGCGATGTGACTTTCAGTGATGATCTGGCAGCAGCCACGATTTATGTCCTGAGCGGTGCTAATGCTGGCGGTATCGCTCCCAGTGCTGACCTAGACGCCAGTACCAATACCTGGTATGGCGTAGTACTCGGCATCGCTACCAGCGGTACTAACCTGCGTCTAGGCATCACCAAGAGTGGGGTCAAGAATTCGTAGTGACGGATCAGTAGCTCACTGGGGGACTGTATTGTCAAGGAGTACAGTCCCCCAACAAACGCTTTGGAAAAGTCTTTTCCTCAGGTAGTTTGTCACTGCGCAATATCTCCGGACCACTATGCAGGCGTTAAAACACATTTTTTTATAAACACCTAGGAGCAATTAAAATGTCTATCGATAATTTTGATAAGAATCTAGTCATAGGTGCTCAAGATGGACGTATTATTCGAATGAATAATGCCAACACTGGAACACCTGACTATCACGATATATCGCCTACCCCAGAGCAGTGTAGTGCCTTGGGCACTATTGTTCGTATTGTAGCAGACCCCTTCGATACCAAAAAGTGTGTAGTTGCTGGCACAGACGCCTTATATTGGACACAAGATGTCACAGCATCAGTAGTTACATGGTCTACACTTGAGCAGGTGAGTACTACCGTCAGCAGAACCTATGATTTCACAGTTACCTCTGAAGGATCCATCGGTTATGTGGATGGATCAGGGAACATCAATTGGATAGAAGAGCGAGGATGGGTCAGTTCAGGTAATGGAGATCCTTGGTCACGATGGTATGTAGACTGCCCAATACCGGACAACGTCACGTTAGAAACAGTCAGTGCGACGGTAAAAACATATTGCCCACAAAATGGTACACGCATATGGTTGATTTTTCTTGGCGCCGATGGGGTGTCTTATTTACCGGGATCAACACGCAGCGGAGACTTACCTGTGGGAATTCAGTCCCACTTGGCAGCAAGTAGCGCCGGCGGGATTCGAACAGTTCGGGCATATGACGACTGGAACCAAGAGGTAAGGGAGATTTCAATTACAGGTACTAAGGTTGTGCCCTATGGAAACGTATTCGCTGATTTTCAACCAGCCTTCAACCGCAAAAATACTTTCTATTGGCTCTCGCGGAGAATTAATGACTTTGTGTACTTCAATCGCACGTTCGACTTTTTTGCCACCGTGCAGAGTGTGCGTCTGGCGCACTATAACCCTAATCTGGTCTACAGTATCGCGCCTTCTCCCTATGACAGCCGAGTATGGGTGACGGCTGGTGACCCTGAGGAGGGAGATGCCGCGGTCTACGAAGGATCCAACTGGGGCAGCAGTTTTGAGCGCCTCGCAGCACCCAGTCTCGGCTTAGGCGGTGGGGTTTTATGGATGGGTGCTGGTCTTCCAGACGGCTCGAGGGATGTTCATCCCGACAATCTGGTGTCACTGAATGGTGTCAATGAAAATGGAGATCTTCATCTCTCAGGGTTAAGTGGCACTGCCGCAACTCTTGAGGGCGTGGGGGGACCTCTCACGCGGGATGCCCTGTATGTCCATGAGTTCGATGCCCGATACTTAAATGCTGTCGTATGCCACACTTCCAATTGGACACTTCTCACTTCAGATGATGGTGGAGAAAACTGGGACGATACCTCATTGAATCTATCTTCAGGCAAGGATGTCCATACCCTGCTCGGTTTTCGGGGCGATCCGAACTACCTGGCTTTGGCAGGCAAAGAAGTGCTGCGCACCAGCTCAGACCGAGGGCAGACGTGGACGGATCTATGGACAGATCTGGCAACCTGGGCAGATTCCGCTTGGGGTTCAGGGAACTGGGATCACACCCTCGTTTCAGCGTGCATCGGGATTCCCGATAAGCCTAACCATGATGGGCGAGGATACTGCCCCATCAATAGCATTGGCGACTTGCAGTCACCCTTGCGTGGAAACCCAGTGAGTGTTCAGGATGGTGACAAATATGAGGAAATCACCGATCTGGTCTTGAACAGCCCTGCGGGAGCATTGACTTTCAGCCGTACATACCGCCAAAGTCAGCAGAACAATGCGCATTTTCAGTTCATGGGCTTAGGCTGGACCCACAATCATCAGGTACTCCTGATAAAAGACACTGTGCCTGATCCGGATGTCCTCAAACTCATTCTGCCCAATGCGGGCATGGCGCAGTTCACTTATGTGAGCACTGAATCGAATGGTAACCTGCGTTACGATGGGGACGCGGGGGCATCATCACACATCTTGGAGGATTTGAACAGCACCACAGCTCGCTACACCCTCACTGCCTCAGACCAATCGATCTGGGTACTTGACAGCGGGGGCAAGCTGCGCTCGCGCCAGTGGAGCAACGGAGAAACTTGGACTTACACTTACGGTACCAGTCAGGAACTGTTGGCGGTCAGTGACGACTATGGTCGTCAGCTGCGATTCAGTTATCGTCCTCTCTCAACTCCGAACCAGTTTGACGATGGTCAGTTGTGGCGGGTGGGAGATCATACCGCCAGTGGGCTGGATACCAGTACCCCTTCAGGACGTTATGTGGAGTTTGCCTACACGCCCCAGAAGGATGATGGGAACCTTGTGGTAGAGGGTAAGGCATTACTGGCAGTTGCGAGAGACGTCCGAGACAATCTTTGGGAGTACAGATACTATGGACAGGCTGCGGGAGAAACAGAGTCAACCCTCCTGGATCACCTCTTGGAACGCCGCTCACCTTCAGTGGACATCACGGGTGATGGTGATCCTGATGAGACTTTGACTTTGGAAAGGCTTGCCTACACCTTTGCGGGTGATGATTTGACTGACTTGATACAAGAACGGGGTATCCAAGGTGATAACGCTGCCCTTGAAACGATTGCGTTCAGCTTTGGAGATGGCGAGACCCATGAAACAGTGGGCGGCAAAGCTACCCTCCATCGTTTTGCGCATTCCCTTCATATGGGAAGCGAAGATGCCGCAGGCAACAGCACAACCCAAAACATCGGGTACCACTATCGTCCTGAAATTCAACGCACTGCCAACGGCAATTTCACCCTGCTTCAATGGCGGGGGGATGGTAAGCAGCTTGAGGGGGTGCGCGATCCCCTGGGCTTTCGGACCACTTTCGTTTACATCCAGGATGAGCAATCGCCTTCCTTTGAGGCCCTGAATTACAGCCTCGACCCTGAAGGGCACAAAACGCAGTACCTGTACAACGACCCCCATACCTCGCGGTTGCCCTCGGACATCAAGGTCATGGATGTTGACGGCAGCACCGTCCTGCGCTGGCAGAAGTTCAGCTACGATACCAAAGGGCGCACCGAACGTGAAGCGGTGGTAGATCCCACTGATGAGAACACCGAACAGCAGGTCACGGAACGCACCTACTACGAGGAGGGGAATGGTGATGGGCTGCTGGAGAGTGTCACGCAGATAGACCTGCTCAATCCGGCGAACGACGTGACCACCACCTACACTTATGACAGCGCCGGACGGGTCATCCAGACCGCTTCCAGCCGCACCTTCGGGAACTGCCTCAAGTCCTTCACGGTCTACGATGCAGCGGGCAACGGGGTGGCAAGCATCTGCAACTACGATCCCGACTCCAGCCCTGACCCGGAAACGGCAGCGGAGGCAGTGGCCCTGTTTGATGAGTCCCGTCCCGAATGGAACCGGGTGACTGTCCACGAATATGATTCCTTGGGCAGGCACTTCAAAACCACCACCGATGCAGGCGCGAGTTATGCCCAAACCACCCTCACAGTTTATGATGCCCTGAACCGGGTGGTGCGTGTCATTCGCCATTATGTCGTGGATGCGGCGGTGCCTCATCCCTTTATCGCTGCCCGTGAAAACTTTAATCCCGGACCAGATCAAACCTGGAACCAGATCACGGACACAACCTACAATGCCCGGGGGATGGTGCGGCGCACGGTGGATGTGCTCGGAAACGCGACTCTCTACGGTTATGATGCCGCTGGACGTCTGGTGAAAACCATCTCCAGCGCCAGTCTGCCCGATTATCCCAATGAGTATCTCCAGAACGAATCCGAGGAGTGGATCGGGGATCCCGAACTGAAGGACTACCCGCTCAGTGACGCCCCCGACTTGGATCTGGTTAGTCTCAGTGAGTACGATGCGGCGGGCAACCTGGTCAAAAGCGTCAACCCGCTGGGGCAGGTGACATTCACCGTTTATGACGCCCTCAACCGCCCTCTCAAGACCGTGCGTTACGCCAAAGCCGAAGCGACCGTCGCCCTGAATATCGGTGATGCGGGTTACAACCCTGCCCACGACCCGCGCAGCGACGCCTACCAACCCGCGGAGCAGTCCGACCGGGATCACCTCGACCTGACCGAATATGACCGCATGGGCAGGGTGGTGCGCAGCCGCGATGCCTTGGGAGCCTGGACTCTCTTTGGTTATGATGCGTTGGGACGTCAGGTGAAGGTCATTCGCAGCGCCAGCCAGCCCACCTACGACCTTGACGCCGACCCCGACCTGAGTGCCTACCTCCCGGAGGACACCCCCGACCGGGATCTGGTCAGCGAGATGGGGTACGACCCTCAGGGCAGGGTGATGTATGCCCAGGATGCACTGGGGCGACGCACCTGGAGCGCTTACGACGGTTTGGGCAGAACGACTCGCACCGTCCACAACGCGGTGGGAAGTGCCACCGATGGCGGTGCCCATGATCCCCGCAGTCCGCATTATCACCCGGTCCTGAACCTTTCAGACCGCGACCAGATCGCCCTCACCGAGTACGATCTCGATGGGCGGGTATTGTGGACGCAGGACTATCTGGGACGACGCACTTGGATGGCTTACGATGGCTTGGGGCGCACCGTGCGCACCATCACCCATGCAGTGGGCACCGCCACTGACGGCAGTCCGAGTGATCCCCGCAGCCCGGTGTACCTCACCAGCGCCGAACCTGACCGCGACCTCGTCAGCCACACCCGTTACGATTCTCAGGGCAGGGTCGCCGCGACCGTGGACACCCTGGGCAACGAGACTCGTTACACTTACGACGTTTTGGGTAGGCGGGTCACCACCGTCACCAACTTTGTGACTGGGAGCTATGAGCCGCAGCATCCGGACCGGGACCTGCTCAGTCAGACCATTTATGACCGCGCGGGCAGGGTGATGGAGACCATCGACCCTCGGGGCACCCGCACCACCTTTACTTTTGACCGCCTGGGACGCCGGGTATCCGCCACCACGGCGGCGGGGACAGCCCTCGCCACCACCGATTACACCTGTTACAACCGGGGTGGGCAGGTGCAGCGGATCATCCGCAACTACCGCCCCCGCCCCACCGACCCCCCACCGGATACTCTGGAGGGGACACGGGAAGGGTGGTCACACACCTTCGATTTCACCCGCTCAGCGCAGCCTTGGGTGAGCAACTACTGGGGTTCCTACGAACCGGGCACTGGCTTCAAAACCGAAAACAAATCCGATTCGTATGGGACTTATGAAGCCGTGGACCCCGTCATCACCTTCCCCCACGCGGTTACCCTCACCCGAATCGAGATGCACTTTACCGTCACGGGCAGAGGCGGCACCCCTTACTTCAATGATGGCGATTACTTCTATGCCGACTGTAATCGACCCGGAGGCTGCCCGCCTGCCTTCCCTCACCTTGCCTTCTGGCACCTTTTAGGTGATTCGGTCTCCCCCCGCGTCTGGACGGGGCGTACTACGTTGCGGAGTTTGCGCCTGCAACTCCTGACCACCGCGCTGCAGAACCCCTCGCTTCATCACGGGGTGGTTTCCAAAGTAGTGTTGGAAGGAGTGGGAGATGACCCTTTCAAGACCACCCCATGTTACCAGTTTTCACCTGAGTGGCACGGGCAGAATGCCGACCAGAACCTGATCACCTCTTTGGGTTATGACGGCGCGGGCAGGCAGATTGAGGTGACTGACCCCACAGGCAGCAAAACCCTGATGGGTTATGATAAGGGAGGCAGGCTGCTCACCCAGACGGATCCGCTGGGGAGTATCACCACCTATCGGTATGACCGTTTGGGCAGACGGGTGCTGGTGGTGCAGAACTGGGCAGCGGCAGGTCTATCCGACCCCGCCGAGTGGCACTGGGACGGCACCCACTGGGTGGACGGGAAAGGCACCGTCGTCGCTCATGGGGAACTCAACGACCGCAATCTGCCGGTACAGGTCGAATACGATAAGGGCGGGCGAATGCTGGCTCTGCGTGACCCGCGGGGGAACCGCAGCACCTACACCTACGACCTGCTTGACCGTCGGCGCTCCCTCACCGACCCCCTCAACCAGCGCTGGGAGACTGCCTACTTCAACCTCAACGGCACGACCCGCACCGAACACACCAACCCCCTCCAGCAGGTCACCCGCCACGACACAGACGAGGCGGGACGCCTGAAACGGGTGGAATACCTTGATGAGTCGCCCAAACTGACCCCGGATGTGTTTTTCCGCTACGATAAGGGGGGCAGGCGGGTGGCGATGGACGAAAGCCTCGATCACGGCAGCACATGGGTGCGCCGCACCCAATTCAGCCATGATCTGGCGGGAAGACTGAATCAGGTGGCATTCGACACTGATGGGGACGGCACCCCGGAGCAAACGGTCTCATACCGTTACGAAGCCGGCGGATTGCGCACCCAACTCATCCTGCCCGAAGGGCAAACGGTCACCTATCAGTATGATGTCCGGGGACAGTTGGTGGGGGTCACCGACTGGGAGGACAATCCCACCGCGTTTCGTTTTGACCAGGTGGGGCGCTTGGTGCAGACCCTGCGTGTCAATGGTTTCGCCTCTCAGTATGCTTATGATGCCGGCGGCAGGCTGGTGCGCCTGAGCCACACCCGTGACGGCCAATCTCTGGGGCACTTTGAGTACACGGTGGATGGGCGGGGCAACCGGATACAAACCCTGGAGTGCCTGCCTCGCGTCGGAGGTGGCGGCACCACCCTGCTGCATGACGACCCTGCGGTGCAGTCCGTGCGCGGGGTCTGGGAGGATGTGGCGGGCTTCCGCCAGACCACCAGCCTCACCGCAGCCCTGCGCCTGAGTGTTGTGGGCACTGCGTTGAGCCTATCCATGGGCGTGGGTCCTGACCACAGCCTGTTTGAGGTGTACGTCAACGGCAGCCTGTGGCGCACCGTAAATGGTTATGCCCCCCAAGCGGGCGTGACCACCTTGGAGATGACCCTCAGCCGTGAAGGACCCCACCAGATCCAGGTGCGCAACCGCAACGACCGGGATCTGCGCGCCACGGGGTACACACTGCGCTTCCACAAGCTGGAGAGTAACCGCGCCTACGACCTGCACACGCTCCACTACCACTATGATGCCCTTTCCCGGTTGGTGAATGCGGACTACCATCCCGGTGCAAACCCCACCGGAACCCCCTTCCGGGAGTATGCCTACCAGTACGATGGGGTGGGCAACCGCACCCGCGAGACCATGACTGTGGAAGGAGTCCCCACCATCACCAACTGGACGTATAATGGAATGAACCAGATAAGTTCGGGGGGAGTCACTTATGATGCGGCGGGTAGGATGACCAGCGATGGGGTGAACCCCTTCACATGGGACCGGGCAGACCGCCTGCTGAGCATGGGGGGGCTGGGCTACACCTACAACGGCTTAGGGCAGCGTGTGGGGCAGTCGCATAATGGACTGGTCACGAGTTACCTGAATGACCTGCAGCCGGGTTTGGTGAAACTCTTGAATAGTGATACCGAGGGAGACCTCACGTGGTATCTGCACACCCCCATGGGCATCCACCAGCAGCAGAATCCTGACCAGAGCTGGGTATACCCAGTGCAGGACGGGTTGGGTAGTGTGCGTGCGGTGGTGGACGCAGCGGGGCAAATCCTTGAAAGCCGCCTCTATGCACCCTACGGTGATCCCTTTGGGGGAAG
>JACSRJ010000314.1 GCA_014879835.1 Anaerolinea sp. | reverse complement strand
CTTAACCGAAGTCTCTTCCGCCTTCAATCCCTTTCCCCTCGCTCATCCGTTCAGTGTTGGGTCGCTAGTGGTACCGCTCCCCAGATGGACTATTTGTTCACCCTACGTTTAGGCAGTTACAGCAAGGGGTACAGAGACCGATGGAGTTATGCCATCCATACCACCGCAATGGGACTGGAGAGCCTCTTTCTGAACGAATACGATGATACCCATTTTGACACCCTGAAAGTCCTGAATCCGCGGTCAACCCTAGATGTTATTTATGATCAAGTGGTGGAATTCCGAATCCCACTCTCAAGTTTGGAGGGAGAACACAAAATTTTGATTGAGAACTACCGAGAGACTCGGTATCCCGAATGGATTTTCACCGAGTCCATCACTCTTGGGAGTGTCGAACGGCGGGATTGAGGCGTTTACACCCCAGCCCCCCTTCTCTCGCACGCTGGCGAAGGGGCTGGTAGTTCGTCAGGGCCGCCCTTCACCCTGCTTGAAAGTTTCAACAGGGTTTGAACTCACCCTTTACATTCGCCTGCCTTCTGGTATACTACTCCCCATATCGCGGGGTAGAGCAGTGGCAGCTCGTCGGGCTCATAACCCGGAGGTCGAAGGTTCGAATCCTTCCCCCGCTATCATTAAAAAGCCGGAAATCCGGCTTTTTTGTTGACTCCCATCCACAAGTGCGTATGATCTCCCCGGAAACTTTCCCAGCTCACTGTTAAGGACATTTCATGCGCCGCACCCCTACTGTTGCGATGATTTTTGCGCTTAGTGCGCTGCTTTTGTGGTATTGGATAACACGCACCCACGCACTTCTCACCTTGCCCCTTTTCCTTGATGAGGGATCACACCTGTATCGCGCTCAACTGGTTTGGGAAGGCAGTCCCCTATACCTGCTAGAGACGGGGAAGGCTCTTGCACCCTATCTGTCCGCGTTTTTTGATCCTTATCACGGGACGATGTTTATAGGGCGTTATGTGGTGATCCTACTTGGGGTGATTGGGCTGGCGTCGGCTTATGGGGTTGGACACGCCCTTCATTCCCGTGCTGCCGGGATGGTGGTGATGGTTTTATGGATCAGCGCCCCCCAGTTATTTTTCTTTGAACGTATGGCCCTTGTAGACACCACCATCAGCGCTATGGCTCTGTTCTCTTTGTGGTTGGCTGTGCGGGCCATCAAAAGTGGGAGAGCGGTCTGGGCTGTGGGCTGTGGGATGGCCTTGGCGCTCACCGTGATCGCCAAACTCACCGGGATCGTTTTTATAGCCATCCCGGTATGGGTCGCACTCCTTTTACCCGGACGCTGGAAGTGGTCTCGACTGCGTCAGGTGATCCTTGCCGGGGCCACAGCAGGCTTGATCCTTGCGCCAATTGCCCTGTATATCCTCAGTCGGGGCGCTGACCCCACCGGACAAAGTACGGCCCTCACCTCAATGGATACGGCCACCATGCCGGAGCGCCTGCGCGAAAACCTAAGCGCCATCTTTGATGCCTTCCAAGTTTTTTACCACCCCGTCGGGCTTCTGACAGTACTCAGCCTTGGGTTGTATTTTGTCTTACGATACCCCCGCCGCGGTCTCATCCTGCTGTTTCCGATGGTATCCTTGTTGCTTGCTATAGGGGCTTTTGCCAACGAGTTGTGGCTGCGTTATGCGGCTCCGCTCGCACCCTTTTTGCTGCTTTTGGGCGCAATGGGATGGTCTCAGTTTAGCCACCGTTTGATGCGTCTGCGGTTGCTACGCACCTCTCCCCGGTTGGCTCCGGTGATCTTGTGCCTGTGGGCCATGCCCTTGATTGGCATGATCAGGTGGGGCACTTCATTTCAGGCTGTCGCCTATACGGATCCCACCCAGCTCAGCCTCCCCCGAATGGATCGGGTTGAGTACATCACATGGATTCCTTCAGGTTATGGCATTCGTGAGGCCTCACAGTATCTGGCAGACCTGAATCAGCCTCTGACTGCGATTGGGGTTGCAGTCAATTGTCAGGGGGCGCGGCTCATGGCTCCGCCGGACTCTCAGGTGCGTTATGTGTGCCCGCCGCTGGATTGGGGTGGGCGGAAAATTCAGCCCGCACTAGACGCCATTTCAGCCGCACTTCAAGAAGATCTGCCAGTTTATGTGATCACCGAGGATCGCCGCCCGGAGACTGTACCCAAGGATAAGTTCCCCGGCCGACGCGAGGAAGTGGCCGTGTTCAAACGCCCTTCACCCTACTATATTGTGCGTGTTTATCGCCTCTATCCACCGGGAGAGTAAAAAGGCGACAGTCGCTCACAAGTTTCTTCAGTTGGGGCAGTTCTCTAGCCCCGCGAGGGTCAAGCCATCAAGGGTAGCAATCGAGACGTATCCAGCTGAAAAGCGCACCTGTTCACTGGGCAGCACTTCTAGCAGGCGGGCGGAAGGCACTTGGGCTGTCCCTCCGGCATAAAGCGCAGCGATCCCGCGCAGGGCACCATCTGAGGTCTGGTAGGACAGCAGCGCGCCGCTGTCGGTTAGGGCATACATCAAACAGCCTTGCCCAACAGCGATCAAAGGCGGCTGTTTGGGCAGGGCTGCCAGCCGAGTCTGCCAGCGCAGCCCGCCATCAGGCCCATAGGCAAAAAGGAAATCACCTTGACCGGGGTAGAGATATACATTCCCTCGGTTGTCCATGGCGGCCCGGCTGCTGCGTCCCAACGACTGCCCAGTATCAAGCAGCAGCATCAGTGATCCCTCTGGTGTAATCAAGCCTACTTGCGACCCCACCAGCACCAAAAGTCCATAGGGGGAAGCCAGCGGAATCACTGGGGCGGGAGCTGTTCCTTCATAGACCAACTTCCCCTGATCATTGACCACCCACAGCCGATGTGCGCCTTCCTTTTGACCGCTGATGGCCAACAACCCACTGCTGACCGCATATTCCTCAATATGGGAACTGAGCGGATCTGTCTGCCACTGAAGCTGACCTTCCGATGAATAACCTACAATACGTTGATCCGCACTGATAAAGGCCACCACATCGTTAAGCCGGAGAGGTGGAGAATGCAAAGGGCGATCCGCCACCCACGACGCGGCAAAGCGTCCGTTGGCAAAGAGGATCACCTGATTTTGAGAGGTACGTCCGAGAATCCGACCATCAGGTAAGGCCACAATGCCCATTAAGCCGGGCACACTCAGACGCCACAAAGCCACATTGTTGGGATCAACGGACTCGATCTGGTTCTGGCCAACAAAAACCACGCTTCCATCAGCACCGATCAGGGGCGCTCCGCCGGGGCGCCCGCTGGCAGAGACGATTTTACGAAAGGCAGGTGAAAGCCGCAGTCGCCACTGTTCGGTAAATTCAATGGGGTGCATCCACCCGCCGTTGAGCGGGTCTGTCTCCCAATAACCGGGGCCGCCAGCGCTGGATCGCATGGTACGGGTCTCGTAGTGCAGATGGCGGGCACTGGCTTTGGGGTTGCCCACCGCCCCAATAATATCCCCTAATGAGACACACTGCCCCACCATAGGGAAACGATAGTCCCCCACCTCTTCCATATGTCCATAGAGGGTGAAATAGATGTTGCGATCAGGGAAGAGGTGTTCGATGATCACCACCCCTTTTTCGTCATTCCATCCCGCGGGGTCGGCATAGGTGACCCGTCCTTTGGCCGCAGCTCGGACGGGCTCCCCATAACGCCCAAAGGCCATATCGATCCCGGTGTGATACCCCTGAAACCCTGCCCGATACATACCAAAATCGTCATGATCAATGCTGATACCATCAATGGGGTAATCGATGGCATCCACAATACCACAGTCCGCCTGCGGTTGGGCAGCACTAAGGGTAAGTGGCGTCAATAACACCACAAACAACCCCATGATGATCAGATTCAGCCAGAAGCGTTGTGAAATGTGACCCATAAGGGCGATCATAACGCCTCTTGACCATGGACTCCAACCTGTACCAGAAAATTCAGAGGGTTCTCATGAAAAGATCAACCACAGAATCAAACGCCCTTTTGGTGCCCCATTTTTGCTGCGAACTCGGCACGGGCTTTGATGCCTCGCATGGACTTGTACATCATTACAAAACCAACCGAATCGATCAGGTACCACATGACCTTCATCATCCGGCTGATACCACGATAGACATGCCTGCCCCGAAGCAAAAATCGGGTGCCGCCATCGGGCGTGGCTTCCAGATAAAAGAGCATGACCTCACCATCATACTTTTCAGGGAAAGGGGCATTGGGCAGCGTGACCTGCTCCGTTTTGGGATCAGCGCTGGCGATCAGCACATAGCGATTGGGCTCAAAGGCCATGACCTTAAAAAGCGGGTAGCCCTTTTTGCCGAGGCGCACGGTATCGCCTACTTTGAGGGTCTGATGTTCAGGCAGGATGCGGTTTGAGTTGTGAATCTCGCAGCCGATCAGATTTTCCAGTTTCTCATAGCTGTACAGCCCGCCGCGTTCCTGTCCCCACTGAACAATCCACGGGTAAACCTGCTCTGGGCGGGCGCGGATAGTGATGGCCCGGGTGTACTGAAACTGGGGTGATGGGGTCAGTTCATCCCCCGGCAGAGGACGGCGCGATTCCTCAGCGGTTGCGCCCCAACGTCCGAACCAACCGCGCATCAACGGTGTGCTAATCAGGGCTGCGCCAACGGCAGTCGCCCCAAAAAGATTTTCCAACAGTCCGGTACCATCTGCGCCCTGAAATTCTGCCATGTGTGAGCCTCCATTTGGTAAACAATGGCAACAAAACCATGATCAAAAGCCCCAACAAACTGCCTTCAACAAATACGAGGCAGTAGTTCCCCGGCAGGTAAATCCACGATGCGAGTGCCTCCAATGGCGGTACGAGCGATAACCATCCCCGGATGGGACTCTACCACTTCCCCAATGATCGCCGCCTGAGCGCCCATCGGGTGGGCACGCATCACGGCTAAAACTTTTTCCGCATCAGCGCGGGGCAAGATCGCCACCAGTTTGCCTTCGTTGGCCACATGCAGGGGATCAAGCCCCAGCATCTCGCAGGCCCCATGAACCGCAGGGTTCACAGGAATGCGCCCCTCACCGAATTCGATACCCACGCTAGAAGCACCTGCCAGTTCGTTCAGGACGGCCGCAAGGCCACCTCTGGTGGCGTCACGCAGGCAGTGAATGTTCGGACAGGCGGTAATCATCGCTTGAACCAGACCATGCAAAGGGGCAGTATCACTGACAATCGGACTCTCAAACGCCAGTCCTTCCCGCACAGACATAATTGCCACTCCATGATCGCCCATGGTGCCGCTGACCAGAATCGCGTCGCCGGGTTGGGCCCGATGAGGGGCGATCTCGATCCCCGCCGGAACCAAGCCGATGCCGGTGGTGGTGATATACAGCCCGTCACCATGCCCCTTATTCACTACCTTAGTATCGCCCGCAATCACCTGCACCGAAGCCGCCGCTGCGGCCGCGCTGAAGGCGCTCACGATTCGTCCCAGATCAGTCATGGGCAGCCCTTCTTCGAGGATGAAGGCGGCGCTTAAGTAGAGTGGGATCGCGCCGCTCATGGCCAGATCGTTGATCGTGCCATTGACGGCTAGTTCGCCGATACTGCCACCGGGAAAAAAGATCGGGCTGATCACAAAGGAGTCCGTGGTGAAGGCAAGCCGTCCACCCTGTTCCAGAATAAAAGTGGTTGAGTCGCCCATCTGCCCCAATAGGGGATTATCCAGCAGGGGTTTAAAGAGGTGACCGATCAGGTCGGCCATCATCTTGCCGCCGCTGCCATGGCCCATGACCACCTGCGGATAATTGCGCAGAGGCGCGGGGCAAGTCCAGCCGCTCAGGTTGATCTTTTCAGAAGTACTCATGGCTGATCCTACCCTTTCGTTTCTTCAAGCGTGCGTTCAAGCCGTCCATAACGGTAGTAAGCAGCACATGCGCCCTCTGAGGAGACCATCGTTGCCCCCAGTGGGGTCTGAGGGGTGCATTCGCGCCCAAAAGCGGGGCAGTGGATTGGTTTCTTTAGACCCTGCAAAATCTGGCCGCTGATGCACAGCGCTGATTCTTGGGTTTCAATGGTCTGTACCTGAGGGAAGCGCTGTTCCGCATCAAAGGCTGCATAGTCCGGGCGCAGTTTATAGCCACTGAGGGGAATAGTGCCGATGCCCCGCCACTTGCGGTCACACAGTTCAAAAACCTCATGGATGATCCTCTGTCCGGGTACATTGCCCTCGCGTACAACCGCCCTCGAATAGGCATTTTCGACCTCAGCCCGTCCTTCCTCAAGCTGACGCACCGCCATCAGGATACCCCGCGCCAGATCAACCGGTTCAAACCCGGTGACCACCATCGGTACATGGTAGCGGGCGGCCAGCGCCTCATACTCGTGATAACCCATGACTGCATTTACATGCCCCGGTGCAAGAAACGCATCCACCTGCACTTCGTCCGAATCCAAGAGCGCAGTGATGGCCGGTGGTACGGTCACATGCGAGACCAAAATCGTGTAGTTCTCCACCCCAAGACGCTTCGCCTGAAAAACCGACATGGCATTGGCGGGGGCGGTGGTCTCAAAACCGACCGCAAAAAAGACCACCTGTTTGTCGGGGTTTTGTTGGGCGATCTTGAGTGCGTCCAAGGGCGAATAAACAATACGCACGTCCCCCCCAGAGGCTTTGACACTTAACAGATCGTGTTTGGAGCCGGGTACCCGCAGCATATCCCCATAGGAGGTCAGGATCACCCCCGGTTGGGAGGCGAGTGCCACAGCCCGATCAATCAATTCCAGTGGGGTCACACACACCGGGCAGCCGGGGCCATGAATCAGGCTGATCTCTGGTGGCAGCAGGCGATCTAGTCCGCTGCGCAAGATCGAGTGGGTCTGCCCACCGCATACTTCCATCAAGGCCCACGGACGGGTCACAACCCCCTGAATCTCCTCCAGTAGTTGACGGGTGACCTGCCCGTCCCGATATTCATCCAAATACTTCATGGTTAACCCTTCCTCTCCTCCACTGATGATAGGCGATCACCGCCTGCCCCAACGCCAGCCCACCGTCATTGGGCGGAACCAGCTGATGAAGCAGCACTTCAAAGCCCTCTGCACGCAGCAGGGGCAGCGTTTTTTTCAACAAGGTCACATTCTGAAAAACACCGCCGCTTAGGGCGACCTGATTCAACCCAGTCTCCCGGTGCAGACGCAGGCAAACCTCAGTGATCAGCCGCGCCACCCCATTGTGAAAACGGGCTGCGATCCGACCCGCGTCCATTCCCCGCCGTTGATCGGCCAGCAGACTGTGAATGACCGGAGCAGGATCAAGGATCAACGGTTTGCCTAGCGCAGGTATATTCCAGTGGTATACGCCCACTTCGGCAGGATCAACGACCGTTTCAAGTGCCATCGCCGCTTGGCCCTCAAAGGTGCTGATCTGGCACAGCCCCAAGAGGGACGCAACAGCATCAAAGAGACGGCCCATGCTGGAAGTTAAAGGAGCATTCAGACCGCGCTCGATTTGACGTTGAATGATCGTTCGTTCGGTCTCTGAGAGTGCCGCTGCTGGTGGCAGATCGGGATCGAGGGGAGTGCCCGCGTTGATCAGGTGGGAGAGAGCGATCCGGGCAGGCTTGCGGGCAGCAGCATCACCACCGGGCAGGGCTACCGGCTTGAGATATGCGGCCCGCTCAAATCCCTCATAATCGGCAATCAAAAACTCCCCACCCCAAATGATGCCATCAGTGCCGTAACCGGTGCCGTCAAAACTGACGCCGATCACAGGCGCGTCGCCCTTCAGCCCATTTTCGGCCATACACGCGCCAACGTGGGCGTGATGATGCGCCACCCCAACAGTGGGTAGATGATCCTGTTCCGCACGGTTTCGGGCATAACGGGCTGCCAGATAATCAGGGTGAAGGTCATAGGCGATCAAGGTCGGCTGAATCCTGAACAGGCGCTCAAAATGGGCAATCCCTAATTCAAAAGAGCGGAGGGTTTCGTAATTGCTCAGATCGCCGATATGGTGGCTCATAAAGGCGTAACGTTCACGGGTGAGGCAGAAGGTGTTTTTTAGTTCGCCGCCGACTGCCAAGACAGAGGGCATATCATAAGGCAAATGCACCGGGTAAGGGGCGTACCCGCGTGAGCGTCGCAAAGGCAGATCATGCCCCTCAAAGACCCGCATCACAGAGTCATCGGTGCGAATGTGAATATCCCGGTTATGAAGTAGAATCACATCCGCAAGCCCGGTAAGGTGTTTACGAGCAGCTTCATTCTCAGTCAGGATCGGTTCCTCACTGTGGTTGCCACTGGTCATGATCAGGGCCTTCAGACCATCAGTTTCACCCAAAACCTCAAACAGCAGCATGTGAAGCGGTGTATAAGGCAGCATCACCCCCAGTGTGTTCTGACCGGGTGCGGCCGAGAACGCAATTTGCGTCGAGGGGTCGGCACGACGTTCCAGAAGCACAATAGGCGCAGCGGGGGAGGTCAACAGCCGTGCCTCCGCCTCTGCGCAGTAGCAGAACTGTCGGATCGTGTCCAGATCAGGCATCATCAGGGCAAAAGGTTTGGCCACCCGATGCTTGCGGGCACGTAATTCAGCGACGGCCCGTTCATTGAGTGCATCACAAGCTAGATGAAACCCCCCTAACCCTTTAATCGCTGCGATCTCGCCCCGCTGAAGATACGCTACCACTGATCGGATCGCGGCATCACCCTCAATGCTGATCTCACCGCGCTCTAACCAGACCGTAGGGCCACATTCAGGGCAGGCTGTGGGCTGGGCGTGAAAGCGTCGGTCGGTGGGGTTGTGGTACTCATGGGCACAGGGGGCACACATGGGAAAGGCACTCATGGTGGTGGCGGGGCGATCATAGGGCAGGTCTTGAATGATTGTGAAGCGCGGCCCGCAGTGGGTACAGTTGATGAAGGGGTAGCGGAAGCGGCGGTTGGTAGGATCGCGCAGTTCACGGAGGCATTCAGGGCAAACAGCCACATCAGGTGAGATCGGCTGGAAGGCCCCCGGCAGGGGTGCGCTCTCCCGAATCTCAAAAACGGTGTGGGCCTCAAAAGCGCTTTCATGAAGAGTCAGAGAGTCGATCCGCGCAAGGGGCGGCGGTTCCTGCCGAAGACCTTCCACAAACGCACGGATCAGTTCCGGCGTGCCTTCAGCGTGAATCTCGACTCCGGCGGAGGTGTTGCGCACCCATCCGTTCAGCCCATGCTTAAGCGCAAGGGTATAAACAAAGGGCCGGAATCCAACCCCCTGCACCACCCCGCCCACGGTGATGAATTGAGCGATAGGGACAGACTTCACCGCCGATTCCGTTTGACCTGATCAGCCAGCCAATCGACCCATGCCCCTACCCCTTCACCACTGGTGGCGCAGATGGGGAATGTGACCACCTCAGGGTTTAGAATCTCCACCCCTTTGCGGAAGTAGTCCATGTTAAATTTGAAATAGGGCAGAACATCGATCTTGTTGATCAACAGGACGTTGACACCCCGGTACATGGGTGGATATTTGTAAGGTTTATCGTCCCCTTCGGGGATGCTGGCAATGAGTACGTTCAGGTGTGTGCCTAACTGAAACCCCGCCGGGCAGACCAGATTGCCCACATTTTCGACGATCAACAAGTCAACCTGATCAAGGGGGAAGTTTTGCAGAGCATTGTGGAGCATGACTGCATCAAGGTGGCACGATCCCCCAGTGTTGATCTGCATGGAAGGCATCCCCGCGCCCGCAGCCCGATCTGCATCAATGGTAGACGCTAGATCGCCGTTGATCATGCCTACCCGCAGCCGATCTTTGAGCAAAGCATGGGTTGCCAAAATGGTGCTGGTTTTGCCCGCCCCCGGGGAGGCCATGAAGTTGATGCTAAACACCCCTGCCTGATCCAGACGCTCACGGTTTTGATCAGCGATCCGATCATTGGCTGAAAGAATGTTTTCTACTACCTGTACCTGTACCATGTGTGTCTAACTCTCCCCCAATTCTTCTTCAATGGCACCGATTTCGTGAAGCAGGGCAAGGGTACGCTGCGCTTCTACCTCATCAATCTTGCTGATCCCAAAGCCCACATGAATGATGGTGTAGTCACCTACTTGCGCTTCCGGGATGTAGTCGAGGCAAGCTTCTTTGATCACTCCACCAAAGTCAACCTTGCCCATGCGTAAGCCCGCCTGCTCGTAGATTTCCACGATCCGTCCGGGTATGCCTAAACACATGCCTTAAGTTCCTTTTTCCATTTCTAGGGGCTGATCACACTCCACCCCGATAGAGTCCAATCTGAATTCGTCACCGCCGATGATCCGCACCTGATCCGAACCACATAGCGAACACCCAAAAGTGCCCTTGGGTGGGGTGAACTCCTGATTACAGGTGAGGCAGCGCATTTTGATGGGCACACGCTCAAAGTGCAGTTGTGCACCCTCCGCGAGGGTTCCGGGGGTGATCATGTCCCAGTAGAACTGCACCGATTCATCTACCATGGAGGACAAATCCCCGATCACCAAATACAGATCGGTGACACGCCGTGCGTTGACTGCGGCCCCATGCTGGAGCGCCAGATCAAGTAGGTGAGCAGTGATCGACAGTTCGTGCATAAGTTTCGGTCTTTTTTGCTGATATTCTTCTTCAGTATAGACCATGAGCAGGTCTCACAAAGGTAATGAAAGTCACCATTCGGGGCGCAAGATGTAACACGAAGGCAATGAGGAACGACCTGAAGTATGTGCCCACGAGGTTCCCTTGCGGGAGTCACCGTTTATCGTGGGGGTAAGGGCAAGTACGTCTCAAGCTCCTATTTTGGTTGCCTCAGTGGTCGAAAAAGTGCTACCATCAAAGGGATAAACTAACGAAAGCGCATGATCCATGACCACCAAAGATCACTCCCCTGCGAGCAATGGACAGGACGATACCAGCGGTTATTCTCAGGCTGCCCAGAACCCCATTATCCGGGCTGTAAACGATGGGATGCTGGAAGGTCTAGGGCAGCTTGCCGACTACTTTGGTTACAACCGGGTGATGGGCAAAATGTATGGGGCGCTGCTGCTCAGCCCGCGCCCGATGAGTTTGGATGATATGATGGATCATCTGGACGTCTCCAAAGCCAGCGTGAGCATGAACATGCGGATGCTTGAAAACTTGGGGATTGTGCGCGAAGTCTGGGTACGTGGAGATCGGCGTAAGTATTACGAAGCAGAGTCCGATTTTTGGAAAATTTTGACCAACGTCCTCGGCAGCCGCGAAATGCGTGATGTGAATCAGGCACTAGAAGTGATCGATTCAAGCATCAATAACTTACGTGGTGCGGTCCCTACGATGAGTCCTGAGGAACAAGGGCTGGCGGAATTTTACGTAGAACGGATCGATCAGATGAAGGATTTCTTTAAGTTCGCCAAGCTCATCCTAACCACAATCATTGAACGGGATCGGAAGATCAACGTAGGCGACGTCAAGCAGATCGATATTAAGTAGAGGTCGTATGCCCTCATCCCGCGGGGGAAGGGGGGCAATTCCCCCCACCTGCGGCGCGTTTGCATTAGCCGTTTGGCAGTTTTTGCAGCCATCCCTCAATCAAGGTGCGGGTGATCTCTGGCGCAGATTGAGGGAATAGGTGCCCGTGCCCACTGATCTCGTGCAGTGCAGCCTGTGGTAGAAAGTGCTGAAACTTCCGCGCCGAAGTGGGCAAAAAGGTGTCAGTCATTTGTCCTCGCAGGGCAAGGATCGGCAGCAATCCGCGCAGTTTCGGAATCTGTCGCCATGAATCCGCGTAAAGGGTGCGGTAAAAGCGCGCTTCCCATTCGGGTGTCCATGCCAACTCAAACCCGGTTCCGCTGGGACGCATCAAACCTTCCGTATACAGCCGCACCAAATCATCCGACCAATCACGGAACAATGCCCGCGAGCGGAAGTAGGTGTACGCCTCCTCTAGATCGGCGAAGGTGCGCCGCCGCCGTTTCGTCTTTTGCACCAATGGAAATCGGTGTGACAGTCCCATCTGACGCATGACCCAAACTGCCCGCAGCATAAAGGGCGGGAAGATGGTCGGGTCAAGGAGGATCAGAGCGCGAAAGCGCGACGGTTCCCGAATTACGGCTAACATTGAGGCTACCCCGCCCATCGAGTGCCCCACC
>JACSRJ010000312.1 GCA_014879835.1 Anaerolinea sp. | reverse complement strand
CCACAATGGTGAAGGGATCCGTCGGCGTCCCCTCCTGCGCCCGTCCGGGGGCAAGGATGGCCAGTCCGGTGCAGGTAAAAAGCAGGTCAAACACCTTCGCGCTGGTTGGAAAAACGACTATCTCCTTAAAATCCTGTCAGGTTAGAACGCGATTGCCCTGCCTGTAGGTGTACCCCCCATCCCAATTTGTAAATCATGCTATATTGTTAGGGACATCACAAACCCACAGGAGGAGTGGAATGAAACGATCCGGGATTCTCTTATCTATTTTGGCGTTTGCGATTGCGCTTTTTGCGCTCGCCAGCACCGCACAGGCACAGCCCCCTTTGCAAGGTGGGGCGACCCCAACACCGGGCATCATCATTGAACCTGACAACCCAACCCCAACCCCAACTCGCCCGATCACTAGACCCACGCCGAATGGCGGTGGGATCAAGGGTACGCCAGTTGTGCCGCCCAAGTTTAACCCGCCCCCGACCCTCGATGAATTGATCGCTCAATTCCCTGATCTTCAGCCTTATCTGGACCAGATCAAAGATTTGACCGCGGATCAACTTGATCTGGCCGATTTGTACAAACGCCTGATCGATATTTTTAATGCCAATGGCGCTACGGGCGTGGCGGCATTCCTTAAAGACAGTGGACTGCTCGAAAAACTGAATATCCCCCTCGCCTATCTCGATCTGCTGGTTGTGTACGACGAGGGCGGAGTCGCTGCGGTTGAAGAACTGGCCAACACCCGCGGTTACATCAATGATGACAACGAAATTGTTGGTTATCTGGGCATCGATGATAAAGCGAATTATGACGCCCTCAAAGCAGACCTCGAAACTCGTTTGGGGGTAACCGTCTACAGCTATCTACCCGATACCGAAGAGGTTGAGATCGGGCTTTCGCTTGATCTGTTGGCCCAGTACCAAACTCCCGGATCGCTTCTTGCCTATTTGGTTCAGGTGGGCACCGCCCCGCATGTGATCAGTTTCCGCGGTCCTGCGCCTGATTCCCAGTCATTGGGACCGACCCTTCAAGGTGGCGGGTCGGTAGGCGCAACCACCATGGGCGCGGATAAATGGCACGCAGCCGGATTTACAGGCAAAGGCATGAAGGTGGGCATCCTCGATATGGGCTTTGCGGGGATCAAAGGACTGCTCGGCTCTGAACTGCCCAATGAAGTCACGGCGAACGCTGATCTTGATGAACTGGATGCGCAGGACAACAACCATGGGACAGCCTGTGCCGCGGTGGTGCACGGTATCGCCCCTGACGCTGAGATCGTGATCGCCTACTTTGAGAACGGTTCCGATGAGAGCTTTTTTGCGGCGTTAGACTTCTTGGCGGCGCAAAAAGTGGATGTGGTCAATTACTCCGTGGCACGTTTGATTGGGCCGCGTGACGGTTCTTCCTTTAGCGCTCAGATCGCTGAGGAATTTATGCGGGTTACAGGAGCGTTGTGGATCAACTCTGCCGGCAATTACGCCCAGTCACACACTGCATTTGAGATCAATCCCGGCAACAAAGGGGTCCACTTCTTTGAGGAAGAACAACCTTTCCTGCCCTTTATGGCCTTTGCCCCAGTAACCACTGTGGTCTTGAACTGGGACGGCAGTTGGAGTGGTGGCGAAAAGAGCGAATACGTCTTTGGCATTTACGATGAGCAGGGGAATGAAATTGCGACGGCAATGGAGCCGCGCACGGGCAAAAAGACCCACTATCCCTTTCAGATCACAAGCTTCGAATCAACCCCCGGCACGATCTACTACATGGTGGTACAGCGCACACGGGGTACCACCAACAATGTGATGGATATCTTCGTAACCAATGCTGAAGTAGCCCCATGGGCGCAGGTTCCAACCTACACTGTAACCACCCCCGGTGACGCCAGCGCCGTCTTGACAGTAGGCGCTACCGGACTGACCGATGATGTCCTCGAAGTGTACAGTTCTCAGGGCCCGACCTTTGACGACCGAATCAAGCCCGACTTGGTTGCACCCACCAATGAAGTGGTGGCTGGTTACACTGATGGTTTCAGCGGCACTTCAGGCGCGGCCCCGGCTGCGGCAGGGGCTGCGGCATTGGTTAAAAATGCCTTCCCCGATCTGACCAATGCTGAGATCAAGGCCTACCTGATGGCCAATGTGGTTGATCTCGGAGACAGCGGCGAGGACGTGCAGTTTGGTACAGGACGTATTGCCTTGCCTCCGCCGGAAGGGGTTAACCCGGATGAACCCATCATCGGTGGCGGTTCCAGCAGCAGCGCTGCCGCAACCATCACCAAAATCACGCCTAAGTTTAATGTCAAACTCAAGGGCGTTGTTGGTCTGACCATCGCTGTGTCCTTTGAATTGGACGGGTTCAAGGGCAAGCAGGTGGTTGTAGGTGTTATTTTCACCGATGATAAAGGCAAAGGGTTGCCTGCCGCTGACGAAGACTTCAGCGTTGCGGGGGTAGTCGGGGTTGGACAGGCACTCACGGTCAAATCCAACCAGACCGCTTTTAAGGATGTGACCTTCTTCATCCCCAACAGCGCTTTTGCCAACATCCCGGACACCTTAACCCGGATGCAGTATATCGTGGTGGTGCTGGATCCCAGTGACACTACCACCCCGCTGGCGGTAAGTGAGCCGGGGGTGATCAAGCTCTCCCGTAAGTAAACTTAGTCTGTCGGCGCTTGTACCCCCTCAATGACCATGTGTCGTTGAGGGGGTCTTTTTATGGTTTGACCCGCATCCTGCCAGCCTTCTAACCGGGGATACAAAATGGGACGCATAACGGTTCACCCCGACTGCCGTGACTTCGTGAGTACGGTTGAGAATCTGCTCAAACGCCGTCAACAGCAGATGGAGATCACCCCTTATCGCCTGCCGCTGTGGCAGAAAGATGATTGGGGCCCACGCAGTTGGACCCGTACCGAACTTGAGGACATGGTTTACAGCAGTTTCAAGCGGATGCGGCAGGGGCACATCACCCGGCCACCGCGCCGTCAAACAGTTATGGAGATTGCGGACTACCTGAACTGCACCTTGGAAGAACGCAATCGGCTGTTGATGGCGGCCCATATCTCACCCGTTGCACCTTATTTCACGGGGGAGCGTCTGGTGGCGCTGCTTCAGGAGGTGACTGCCGTTGCTCAGCAGTTGGTGATCCCGGCGCTGATCATCAACCGCGACTGGCACATTCACTACCTAAATGACCAAGCTCTGCGCCTTCAGAATGTAAGTACAGCACAGCTTGCGTCCATTCCCCCAGAGCATTTTAATCTCCTGCGGCTCATGTTTGACCCCCAACTGCCGCTTTACCCCAACCTGATCCAAAACCACACCTCTTGGGTACGGATGGCACGTCAGACCCTGTATGGGTTCAAAATGGCAAACTTGTTATGCCAGTTTGAGCCATGGTATCAGACTTTAGTGGATGATCTGATGGGGCTGCCTGACTTTGCCGATCATTGGCACACCATTGATGTGGATTTGCCCTTCAGTGCAGACTTCAGTGTACAGAATCTGCCTTCTTCGGTGACGGTTGAAACTACCTTTATTGACAGTCATCAGAAGCCCCGGCAGATATGGCTGCGTCCGTTGGTGATCTCCGCTGGTTATTTTCAGTTTGACTTTCCCCAGATTGTGGCATTTTTGCCGGCTGATCAGAATAGTTATGGTGCATTTTCAGAGATCGGTTTGCAGGGTTTGGGGCAGCCTCTTCGGTTGGAGCCGAAGGGTTGAGCGCCGCCTTGTGAAGGGTAGCCCTCCCGCATCTCTCGTCCCGTACTTGGCTGGGTTCCCATGCTTGCAGTGGTTTTCAGCGAAAGGAGGGCTTGGCTCAGTCCAGAACCTGTTAGTTTGCGTAACATCGGTGGTAACAATCAACCAAATATGGGTTTGACTACCGCCTTTGTGGTATGATAGTCTGGCGTTTTTGGGGCAAGGATATGTCATGGAACTGAGCGCCTATTTTCGAATCATTCGCCGCTGGTTGTGGCTCATCGCGCTTGCAGCAATCATCGCAGGCAGTGCTGCTTACATCAGCGCCCGCACCGAGGCGCCCGTTTTTCGAGCCTCCGCGACTATTCAGTTGGGCAACTACCTAAACCTCACTGATCCGAACCCCGGCATGATCACCTCTGCCGCGGCCCTTGCTGAAACCTACATGACCTTGCTCAAGACCTCACCGATCCTGCAATCGGTGGTTGATAATCTCAAACTGCCCTTCTCACCGGGCGCGTTGGCGGGCATGTTCAGCGGCAGAATCACTCAGGGGACATCCTTTTTGACCTTGACGGTGGTATACACCGATCCGGTGATCGCGGCCGAAGTTGCCAATGAACTCACCCGCCAGTTGATCGAAAACAGCCCTACCGATCTGACCAGTGAACAACAAGAGCAGCTCCGAATTTTGCAGACGGAGATTCGGGCAGCGCAGGCCCAGCTTACCCAAGCGCGGGATGAGATGAACGCCATTGACAGCGCCCTTCAGAGTGGGACGGCCAGTGAGGAAGATATTGCTGTTCTTACCGCCCGACGGGCCGAACTGGTGAAGGAGATCAGCGAGACTCAAAGCAATTTGGCATCCATGAGCAGCACTGTGGTGCAGCTTCAACAGCGCGGTACAATCAACTATATCCGGGTGATTGATCCTGCCCGCATTCCCACTTCACCATCCAACACCAACCCCATTTCCAATACCCTTGTGGCAGCCGCCATTGGCGCGGTGCTTGCGTTTGGTGTGGCGCTGGTGATCGAATATCTCAATGATAGTCTGCGTTCGCCCGCCGAGATCATGCCCCTGCTCAATTTGCCTGTGTTGGGATCAGTTGCGCCTTTTGGGAACAAACGCAGCTACAAAAACAAACTGATCACATGGACACAACCGCGATCTACGATTGCGGAGGCGTACCGCGCCATCCGGGTGAATGTTCTCTACCGCGAAAACGTTGAGTCCGGGCAGTGCCGGGTATTGGTGGTGACCAGCGCTGGGCCATCTGAAGGCAAAAGCGTGACGACCGCCAATCTGGCGGTGACTTTTGCCCTGACCGGGATGCGGGTGCTGTTCATTGACGCCGACATGCGCCGCCCTTCAGGGCATCAGATTTTTAACCTGCCCAACAACATGGGGTTATCCAGTGTATGGCGCAAAAAGGAGACCAGCGATCCTCGCGCTGTGGTAGCAGCAGGTAGTGCTGTGGGCAGCGCCACTGGGCGCACTGCCGCTTACGAAGCACCTGAAAACTACCTTGCTAATACGATCAAACTGTATCTTTCGGAGATCGTGCAAAAGACTGAGATTCCCGGTCTCAGTGTGATCACCGCCGGTCCAACTCCGGCGAACCCGGCAGAACTGCTCGATACCCCCCAAATGCGCGAACTGCTGCATCAGGTGAGCGAGACCAATTTGTATGATGTGGTGCTGGTAGATACCCCCCCGGTGCTGGTGGTGACCGATTCGAGTGTGGTTGCCAGTGTGGCCAATGCCAAAGTGATCGTGGTCATCGAATCAGGACGTACCCGGCGCGGTGCCGCAGTCCGCACCGCTCAACAGCTTGAGGCGCTGGGCGTTCCAGTTTTAGGCATTATCATGAATCGTCTGAAGGCCCATGATCGGGATGCGGGCTACGGCTACTACTATTACTACGGTTATACCCAGTACGGGCAGAATCGCCCGCCGCAGCTTGGCGCGGGTTCGGGCAGCAATGGTCAGAATGGGCAAACCGGTCAGATGAACTGACCACCCCCTCACATTGTTTTATGAGGCATAAGGGACGGGAACACAAGGCAAAACCCGTCCCTTCCAAACTCACCCCACTTCAGTTATAGTTTCTGCGCCGCAAAAATGAGCTGTTCAGCGTCAGGGACGCGCTCCGCAAGTTCAAACTCCGGGGTGAGAGAACGCACCAGTTTGAATCCGATCTGTTCTAACATACGGGTCACAGCCTGCACTGGATACCCCCGCAGCAGATGGACTTCCTCCGCCCGCATCCAGTTTTTATCCCCGCTGCTCTCCAAGATGGTGTAATGGGTGGTTAAAGTCAGAGTCTCATAACTGATGTGATTGCGTGACAAGATCAGGTGAGTAGGGGTATCCGAGACCACCCGCACCGATTCTGCTGCCTTTGACAAGCCCAAAATCGTGCGCAGATCAAACATAAATAACTTCCCCGGCGCAAGGGCAGTGTGGGCGACTCGAAAAACCCTTTCCAACTCTTTAAGGGTGGGGGCATAGTTGATGGAACTGCCCACACAGGTGACCATATCAAACTGCACTGGTGAGGCAAAGGTGCGCATGTCGCCCACTTCAAACTCGGCATTCATGCCGCCCTCGGCTGCAAGCCGCCGCGCCTGAACCAGCATCGGGGCAGAGAGATCAATACCCCGCACCCGCAAGCCGCGCCCTGCAAACCAGCAGGCCATATCGCCTGTTCCACAGGCCAGATCAAGCAGGGTGCTGCCCGTCCAGTCGATCTCAAAAGCGAGGTTGATCATCACGGGTGCAATCTTCAGACTGTAGGCGGCGAATCCAGCAGATTGGTAGACCCCCGCAAGGGCACCATAAGGCTCAACCGTAGGTTTGTCGGTCATTGTGGATACTCCGATGGACTGTTCCATACCCTCTTTCCATTGTAACACGCGCTTGCATCATGCTTCTGCCACATCTTGATGACACCTGTCGCCCAGAGTTGTGACATTTATCACTAACCGCCTCAATGGGATCGACGTTACCTTGTAGATGTATTCGCATACCCGAATAGATGGACAGTTGGACACATGATGAATGTCACCCTAGATGAACTGGAACTGCTGCACGGGCATATCTGTCAGGCGTTGGGAGACCCCAAGCGAATTCTGATCCTTTATGCCCTGCATGACCAGCCCCGCAACGTGACCGCACTGGCAGAGGCACTGGGAATGCCGCAGCCAACAGTCTCGCGCCATCTTGGGCTGTTGCGCCAGCGCGCCCTCGTCACCACCACCCGCGAGGGGGCCTCGGTGATTTACGCAGTGTCCGATCCTCGGATTATTCACATTGTGGACACCATGCGTGAGATGCTCCGTGACATATTGTCTCACCATCAAACCCGGCTCTCTGAACCATCGGCCTCTCAGGATGAAACAGAGGATTAATGCAGGTCTATGAAAAGTCTAAGACATTTTAAGTATCTATGGTTGATTGGGCTGGGGGTCACGATGCTGGTGATTGCCCTCCCGATTTTGGTGTTTACCCGCCCCGAAGCGGTGAGTGCAGCCAGCCCTTGGGATAACGTGCCCAAACGCAACCCGGCGGTAAGCCACACCAACCTGATCAGCGGGGAGTTTAAAACGGGGCAGGAGGTTACTGCGAAGTGTCTCACCTGCCATGCCGAGGCCGCCCATGAAGTTACTCAGACTGCTCACTGGACGTGGAAAGGTGACCCCATCTTTGATCCTTCCCGCAATGAGGAGATCGCCATTGGCAAGGCCAACCTGCTCAACAACTTCTGCATTGGCATTCAGTCCAACTGGGAGGACTGCACCAAGTGCCATGTGGGGTACGGTTGGGAAGATGAAACCTTCAACTTCCAGAACGAAGCCAATGTGGACTGCCTTGTATGCCATGATCAGAGTGGGATTTATGTCAAAGCGCCCGGAGGCGTGCCTGCCGAAGGCGTTGATCTCCTTGCCGCGGCCAAAAGCGTAGGCATCCCGACCCGTCAAAACTGCGGCACCTGCCACTTCTACGGGGGCAGTGGTGCAGCCGTCAAACATGGCGATCTGGACGAAAGTTTGTACTATCCCTCCGAGGTGATCGACGTTCACATGGGACGGCTTGATTTTCAGTGCGTGGACTGCCACAAAACCGAAAGTCATGAAGTCAGTGGGCGTTCCATCTCGGTGAGCATCGACAATAAGAATCAGGTCTACTGCACCGACTGCCATGAGCAGGCGTCCACCCATACGGATGCACGGATCAGCAGCCATCTAGACACCGTGGCCTGCCAGACCTGCCATATCCCTGCCGGGGCCCTTCGCCAACCCACCAAGATGGTATGGGACTGGTCAACCGCCGGACAGGACATCCCTGAGGACCCATATGAGTACCTGAAGACTCGGGGCAGTTTTGTCTACGCCACCGGGTTTACACCTACTTATGCTTGGTTTAACGGCACCGCGCAGCGGTATTTGTTCGGGGATAAAGTCGATCCCAATGCGGTCAACTTAATCAACTCCCCCAATGGCGATTTGAACGACCCCAAAGCGCTGATTTTCCCTTTCAAAGTACACATGGGAAAACAGCCCTATGATGCAATCTACAACTACCTGCTTCAACCCCAGACCGCTGGCGAAGGTGGCTATTGGGACACCTTCGACTGGAAAAGCGCACTGGAACGTGGTTCCGAAGCGGCAGGTATGGAGTTCAGCGGTGAATATGGGTTCGCCACAACGGCCATGTACTGGCAGATCACTCACATGGTGCAGCCGAAAGAGAATGCCCTTCAGTGTGCCGATTGTCACGGTGAAGGCACGCGCCTTGACTGGGCGGCTTTAGGTTATCCGGGCGATCCTATGCTCTGGGGTGGACGTAAGGTGATCCCCCAAGCAGTGGAGGTCAAGTGAGGCCATGATGCGACCCTTCACCAAACTCCCTAAATTTAGCGCCATCCTGTTCATCTCCGGCTTGATCCTACTCTTGAGTGGGATCGTGCTGGCGTCACCAGCACAGGCGCAGGACTCGCAGGATCAGTCGCCCCTTCATCCGGTATTCCCTATGCTGGACGCGGAAGGCAAAAACGTGCTGGAAAGCGGAAGTCCCGTCTCCACCCTAAAAACCTGTGGCGCGTGCCATGATACCGCCTTTATTGTTGCCGACAGTGCTCACAGTGACGGTGCGTTGATCGCTTTTGGGGCGGATGGTTCAAAGATCGCCAGCCCAACCGGGGACCTTGAGGATCTCGGCTGGAAACCGGGCGCGGTGGAGATGAACTGCTTCCTGTGCCACACTGCCAGCCCCGATAATTCTTCACGCTTAGCGGCGATCAAGACGGGCGACTTTGGGTGGGCAAACACTGCTACCCTTGTCGGCAGCGGTATCGTCACTGCTGCGGAGGGTAAATACACTTGGAATCCGGCGGCCTTTGACCCTCAGGGGAATTTGCTGCCGGCATTTGTCACCATCCAAGACCCCCGCAGTGAAAATTGCGGTCTGTGTCACGGGATCGCCCACACCAACCCGCAGATTCCCCTGACCTTGGGAACACTGGATGGCACCCTTGATCTGAGCCGCTATAACACCCTCACCACTGGGCAGGTGGTATCCCCCCAGAAGATCGCTCAGAGTGGGGTCAATCTGGCCGATAAAAACACGCTGGATCGCTCGTGGGATGTTCATGCGGAGCGGGTACTGGTATGCGTCGACTGCCACTACTCCCTGAATAACCCCGTGTACTACCAAGAATTGGCGACGGATCGCCCCGAACACCTAGACTTTGATCCCCGTCGGATCGATTTTGGCGAGTATCTGAAACGCCCCTTACATCAATTTGCACGGGGCGAGGCCAACGCCGCAACCGACAGCAGTGCCGCCTTCACCAATACCATGCGCCGCTGCGAAACCTGTCACGATGCGGCTTCGACCCATACATGGCTGCCCTACGAAGGGCGGCACGAGGCGGCCCTTGCTTGCGAGAGCTGTCACATTCCCCGTTTGTATGCACCTGCTCTACAAAACGTCGATTGGACCGTGATCAAACCGGATGGCAGCGCCCGCCTGATCTATCGTGGGGTAGAGGGTGATGGGTATGTTCTCGATGCAAACACCTTGATCACGGGCTTTGAACCCGTGCTGCTGCCACGCCAAAACCGTGACGGTTCCCACGTCCTTGCGCCCTTCAATCTGATCACGATCTGGAACTGGGTCGCTGGAGACCCCCCCCAACCTGTGACCCTGACTCAGCTTAGAAGCGCTTACCTTGAAGGGGAGCACTATCACCCGGAAGTGTTGGCAGTCTTTGATGCCAACAGCAACCAATCCCTAAGCGATCAGGAACTGGTGATCGATAACGATGCCAAAAAAGCCTTGATCACCCAACGACTTGAATCATTGGGGCTGGTCAACCCGCACATCGTTGGTGAGACGCAGGCATTTAGCATCAACCACAATGTGACTCGGGGTGAATGGGCTATCAAAGAATGTCGCACTTGTCACGGAAACGACTCGAAGGTGACTGCGGCTATGGTCATCAGCCCCCAGAACCCCGGAGGGGTACAGCCAACCTTCATTGGTGAGGCAGGGGCACTTCTTCAGGGCACAAACTGGCTCAATCGAGGGGAAACCCTGTTCCTTCAGCCAAACATCAAAGCCCCCGAAGTAAATGTGTATGTGTTTGGGCATGATGCCGTCGTGTGGATCGACCTGCTGGGGATGCTCGCCTTTATGGGCACTCTGGCGGGCGTCTTTGGACACAGCACCTTACGGTATCTGGCTGCCCGAAAGCGTGCAAAGACACACGGTGCACAGGAGCGAATGTATCTCTACACCGTCTATGAACGTTTTTGGCATTGGCTTCAGACCGCCGTGATTCTGGGGCTGCTGTTCACGGGGTTGGTTATTCACCGGCCGGGGTTCTTCACCCTCTTTGACTTCCACTTCATCGTGCTGACCCACAACATTCTGGCGCTGATTCTGGTGATCAATGCAGCGTTAGCCGCATTTTACCATCTGGTCAGTGGCGAGATCAGGCAGTTCCTACCTGAACCGCGAGGCTTCTTCAACGACGCTATCAAACAGGCGAAGTTCTATCTACGGGGCATCTTTAAGGGAGATCCGCATCCCTTTGAGAAAAAACCGGGGCGTAAGATGAATCCGCTCCAGCAGATCACTTACCTGATGATCCTCAATGTGTTGCTGCCCGCACAGGTGATCACTGGGGCCCTTATGTGGGGGGCACAGCACTTCCCCGATGCCACCGAACGCTTAGGCGGGCTACCCCTGCTTGCCCCACTGCATACCCTCGTCGCATGGATGTTTGCCGCATTTATCGTGGGGCATGTCTATCTGACTACCACTGGGCATGAGCCGCTGACCAACATCAAAGCCATGATGTTTGGTTGGGAAGATGTGGAAAAAACAGGCTCAGAACCTGAACTCAAAGCCCCAATAGGGGACTAATACGACTGCACGTTAAACCCCGCGTCAGTAAATTTGGCGCGGGCACAGTTGCTCACACGAGGTACTTAGAGGAGCGAAATTTCATGGCAACTTCAGCGCCTTCAATGAAAACCAAACTCAAGGACTCCGCCCGCGTTCGGGTGGCAGTTCGTGCCGAAAAGCCCGTGATGCACCCTTACAAGGGAGGGATTGCGCTTGGCTTGGTCTTATTTCTGGCGTTTTTGATCACGGGTAACGGTTTAGGGGCCTCTGGCGGCATGAACCGGATCGTCGTCCTGATCCAAGATGCTTTTGCGCCCGGTCATGTGGATCGGGTGCCCTACCTACTTTCGATGGCAGGGGGTGATCTCAACCCCTTAGAAAACTATGTTGTCTTTCTGGTCTTTGGGACCCTGATCGGCGGTTTTATATCGGGGTATTTTGGGGGCAGGCTGAAGTGGGAGACCAATAAGGGCCCGCGAATCTCAGTGCAAACCCGCTGGATCATGGCCTTTGCAGGTGGTGCAATCATGGGTTATGGAGCGCGCTTAGCGCGGGGCTGCACTTCTGGTCAGGCGCTTTCGGGGGGGGCAGTCCTCTCAGCGGGGAGTTGGATTTTTATGTTCGCCGTCTTTGGGGGCGCTTATGCCGTCGCTTATTTTGTGCGGAAATTGTGGAACTGAGATCAGGGAGGCACAGCCATGACACTTTTCCCCTTACCCCTCGAACAGATTTTTGGAACGTGGGGGCAGTATATTGTCTACCTGATCATCGGGATCGCCTTTGGGGCGGTACTGGAGATGGCTGGATTTGGAAAGTCCACCCGACTGGCGGCCCAATTTTACTTTAAGGATTTGACCGTCCTTAAGGTCATGTTCACCGGGATCGTGGTGGCCATGCTGTTCATCTTTCTGGCCACCGGTTTGGGACTGCTGGACTATAACCTGATCTGGGTCAACCCCACCTATATGGTGCCGGGCATTGTGGGCGGGCTGATCATGGG
>JACSRJ010000145.1 GCA_014879835.1 Anaerolinea sp. | reverse complement strand
AGCAGAGAATCGAAGTCGTAGTTGGAGGTGTTGTAAAAAGCAAAGCCGGATGCTTTGGTCAGCAGTGCATCCCGGTTTTTCAGCCGTTCATCAATGTTGGCATAGACCTCGCGCACCTGCTGGCGCGTCGGGGCAAGCACACTGTCAATGCGGCGCAGTACCGTAAACGGCAGAATGACATCCTGATACTTGCCACGTTTCACGACATCTCGGATAAGTTCGGCAATTGACCAAAGAAAATTGACTTTTTCGCTAAAATTATTCATATCGTGCTGTCCGATTGAACGTGAGCAAGTGTAACGGGGCGAACCCTCTATTTTACCATAGTACCGCATTTCACAGTCGATTACCGTTAAAATGTCGTAATCTGTCGCTGGGGAGCCACTATCCAGCGAGAAGGCGTATAATGAATACAAGAGCAAAGATGAGTATGTGTATATGGCAAGGGAAGAACAGCGAATAATCTCAACTGTCAATCAGTATCTAGGCATCAACGCCCACTTGCACAGTCACTTCCTGCACTCGGAAACCGAAGGCTGGGAGGAGTTTCACAGCAGCCACATCACCGACCTCACGCGGGCGATGAATGCTCACCTGCCGGAGATGGGTTATATCGCGCGGCAGGAACGCTCGCTGCAAATTCGTCACTTTGACGAATCGCTCTCACCGATTTCGGATGTGTTGATCAGCGACCTGTCACGACCCGGTGCCATGCCTCGCACCTTTGCCGCACCACAGGCACAGACGGCGCTCAATGTGCCTGCCTCCACCTTGCTGGAACGCGAGCCAGCCGACGTGAAACGCCCGACGGCGATTAAGGTTTATGAATTGCAAGCGGATCCGGGCGGCAACCAGCGCGAAAAGCCTGTTGCCTGGATCGAACTGCTGTCCCCATCCAATAAATCCGGTTCGGGTTATGCCAGCTATATCGCCAAACGCGAGGCACTGCTGGCGAACTGGCTGGTGTTTGTCGAGTTGGACTACCTGCATGGCGTTTCGACCACGCTGGAAACCGTCCCTGATTATCGCCCGCCGGGACGCGACCAGCAGCCGCGTGACGATGCCCATCCCTATCACCTCTGGCTGATCGACCCCCGTCTACCGCCGGATGAACCGGAAAGCGCGGCGATTGCGGCGTTTGATGTGGATCAGCCTATTCCCGCCCTTAGCATCCCATTGAACCGAGGTGAATACCTCACGTTCGATTTCAACACGGTCTATCATCAGACCTTTCGAGCGCAGCCCGCTTTTGGCTTGGCAGTAAACTATGCTGCTGCGCCCGAAGTGGTGGAACGCGATTACAACCAGCGTGATCAGGCGGCAATTGCCGCCCGGATGCTGACGGTGCAAAAGCTTCACCGGGAGGCTGTCAACCTGACCCAAGGCCCTTATCCGGTTGACTCCCAACTGCTCGACGCGCTGCGCCGTCGCCCGGAAGTGGTCAGGCAGGTGCTGACCTCAGACGCCACACCTACAAACCTACTTGATCTCGGCCTGGAATAGGCTTTAGCGGCGATCCTTTTCCGTTGGGAAATAGGTGCTTTTAAAGTTGAACAGTTCAGGCTGTGGGCTGTGGCGGATGCCCTCGTACAGCCCACCCGTAATCCGGTTCAAGCCCTTGTGCAGCTTCTCGCGGACGTAACTGTCGTCCTCATGCGCCAGGAGCAGGATCCCGGCGTGAGTCAGATATTCCACAGCGGCGAGCAGTTCATACGCCATCCGTCCCTGCCAGGAATGCACGCCGTTCGCGTGTGCCGTTGCGGTCTTGAGATCGTCCAGCCCGCTGTACGCCCGCAGCATGGCTTTTGCCGTCGCCTCGAAATCATCAATCCGCACATCATCCGGTGCAAACAGGCGCAGAAAATCGCGGATGGCATTGACGGTGTGAAACGAGAGATAGTGCTGCCCGCAGCGGACAGCCAGCGTGTGCCATGCACCGGCGTGCAGCGGATGCCCGCACAGGTCGAACGCGGCATTCTGGACAGCGATCAATAGATCGACCACCCGTTCCTCATCCCGGTCTGCATTCAGATTGGAGGCAACGAATTCGGCAACCGCGGCGTAACGGGCATTGTCGAAGCGGTCATGATACTGCTGCATGGCAGCGGTGTTCGGGTCTTGAGTCATGAGATTTTCCTTCCTGATGGCTAAAGAATCTGACTTAGGCTGATGAGGGTAGAAAGTATGCGCGGGATCGGTTGGGTAGGTTTCGATGCGCTTGATCAGGCGCATGAGCGAGATACCAGCATCACTGTAGAGGGCGCACAGGCTGTCGCTGTAGGGCAGCACCCATGTCTGGTAGGGATAACCGCCGTATTGTGGGGTGTACTGCCGCGCCGATATTGCACAGGCAGAGCAAAGGGAACATCCCGTTCCGGTTTCCATCACGTGAGCTGCGCCAGCGGTAAAAAACGTTCATCGGCAGCATGTCCACCCTACTCAATCGAACTGGCGTTCTGCTAAACTCTAATGAGTTAGAGTGGGGAGTGGCTGATGAAATATAAGCTCGTTGCGATCCCTGAAATTCTTCAACAGCATGTCGAGTTAATTGCGGTCGCCGAACATAACGGCGAGACGAACCTGACCACCAATGTCTATCTGAATGCCTTACCGGGGATTGTTTTTCAGCACAATAACGGATGCTCTCCGATTGCCAATATCACGACCTCATCTAGCTATCGTGCTGATACACCGACCTTGTTTGTCTACGGACAAATGACCGAACCCAGCATTGTGAGCTACAGAAAAGGACCCTTCACAACGATGCAGATTTTCTTGAAGCCACACGCACTACAAACCCTGTTTGGTGTCAACGCAGCGGCATTGACCAATCATTGGGTTGAGCTTCGTGAATTTTCAGCTGGTGATCTGAACATGCAACTGCTGGAAGCCAAAAATGAGCAGGCACGTCTTACGTTACTGACAGACTTTTTAACGTCAAAACTCAAGCAAGCGACAACATGCGATCAACTAATAGAAGAAAGCCTGCGTATCATCCACACCAATGTGGGCCGCGTGACCGTCAGATATTTGTTTGAATGCCTGAATCTCTCCGAACGCCAATTTGAAAAGAGGTTCAGCCAAACCGTTGGGCTGACCCCACAATTTTATATTCGGGTGAAGCGTTTTAATGAGGCGGTACGGCTCATGCAAACGCGACAGTTTGAAAAATTTACCGATCTTGCACACCATTTAAACTTCTACGATCAGTCACATTTTATTCGGGACATCAAAGCCTTCTCAGGCGTTACGCCGAAAAGTCTTTTCAGGTGTTACACCAAACAGTCTTTTCGAAAGTTGGATTTTCATCCTGGTCAATAGGTCTGTGCGTTTTATGAACGCGACGGTTTTTTACAATTTTGAAAGAGACACCTGTTCTATACTGGCTACAGGGTGACAATTCAACATTAGGCTGCACCACTGCCCTTTTATCCCGTTCCTTCATCCAATGGAGCAAGCATTATGAGAAAAATCGTTGTGTCGGAATTTATCTCATTGGATGGAGTCATCGAAGCGCCCCATACGTGGCAGTTTCCTTTTCAGACAGAGGAAATGGGCGCGATCACGGAGCGCCAAACCCACGACACCGATGCCTTATTGCTGGGCAGGGTCACGTATGAGATCTTCGCCAGTTTCTGGCCGACTCAGACGAACAATGAATTCGGAGTTGCTGACAAGTATAACAGTGTGACCAAGTATGTCGTTTCGACAACGCTGCAAACTGCCGGTTGGAATAACTCGACGCTGATCAGGTCCAATGTCATTGAGGAAATCCGTAGACTGAAGCAGCAACCTGGCGGCAAGATCGGCATTATCGGCAGCGCGACACTTGTTCATTCGCTGCTTGGTGCTAGCCTGATCGATGAGATGCAGGTGCTGGTACACCCGCTTGTCCTGGGTAAAGGCGTTCGCCTGTTTGCGGAGGGCTATCATTCGCCCATGAAGCTGGCAGACTCGAAGATACTTTCCAATGGTGTCGTGTATTTGTCGTATCAAATCGAGCATCAAGCATAGAATTTCCCTGCTCAGGTAACTATCCTCTTCGCATGTGTTCCTTCACAAATAGGAGGTAACTACTGAGTGAGCTTGCCCATCTGCCATCACGACTGTCTTCCCGGCATACATCATGTTGCAGCGTGTCGGTAATTCTCAAAACGCCAACTGAAAGGCGTTGACATCGCCCAAGACACCTTGTAGTGCAGTCCTGTCAAGCGTATGTCTTGAGCTTTGCCCCTTGAAGTAGAGGATCGCCCGCGCACGATGGGATCACACTTTGTCGCACAGCGGATAGGCGACGACAATGCACTCGCAGCGCGGGTTGGCGGTGGACAGCCCAACTATATAACTGACTGTACTCAGCAGCGGCGATGGCTTGGGATGATGGATATGTCCTTTTGACGCGAGTATGAAGCCATTTCAATTACACGGATGTGTACAACAGCGGGTAGTGCAGTGAGATTATCTCGCGCCGGGCAAAGGCGAGGACGTGGGGTAGGATGGGAGTATGAACACAACGCAAACTACCCAAACACGACCTCAACTGGAAACTTTAGCATGTGTGAACGAGCGGTGCGAATCCTACGGACAAGTGGGACGCCATAACCTGACGATACGCAAGATTTACGGGAAAGACCAGATTCGGTATTTGCGCTGTCGCTGCTGTGGGGCAGAGTTCAGCGAGCGCAAGCAGACGGCGTTGTGGAACACGAAGGTGGCGGAGGAAAAGGCGGTGAGCGTGGCTGAGCACTTGGCGGAGGGCTGCTCTCTCAAAGCGACCGCTCGGTTGGCAAAGGTGCATCCAAGTGTGGTGACACGCTTGAATCGGAAAGTCGGTCGCCATGCCGAAGCCTTTCATGATGAACGGGTACAAGGGGTGAAAGTCGTGGCGCTGGAGGCAGACGAACGACACGGCTATGCCCAAGATAAAAGCCAGTCCCAGTGGGAGGCGGAGGTCATCGACCCGATGAGCAAGTTTGTCATAGCGCATGTGCAAGGTCAGCGTGATGAGGCGCTCATCCGCCGCCTGCTCGAAGATACCGCCAAGCGGCTTGCCCATCGGCAGCAGTTGGTCTTGTTCACGGATGGTGAAGCCAGCTATGCCAGCCTCTTTCCTGAGATTTTCGGCACAGCCTACCAGCCAAGCCGACAAGGGGGTCGAGGACGCTTTCCCAACGTGCGCTATCGCATCCCGCGCACGCTCGCCCATGTGCAAATCGTGAAGCGACGTGAAGGTCAGCGCGTGGTCGAAGTCGCTCTTCGCTACGTCCACGGCTCGATGCGCTGTGTTCAACGGGTTCTGGAACAACTGGGCTACACCACCCCGAATACATCGGCCATTGAACGACGCAACGGCACCGCTCGCCGCATGAACGCCCATCAAGTGCGTCGCTCGTTGGCTTTTTCTCGGCGCGACGATACCAAAGTCGCCCTCGGTTGGTGGGGCTTGACCGTTTATAACTGGTCGCGTCCGCACCGCTCGCTGCGCCTGCCTTTGGCACAGGCCTACGGCAAAAAAAGTTCGAACCACGCACTCCGGCGATGGCGCTGGGTTTGGCTGACCACCTCTGGTCAATCCGGGATATTCTGCTCACTCCGGTCTTCTTGTCCACAGGTGCGAGATAATCTCATGTCACTACCCAACAGCGCAGTTTGTAAGTAATAGGAGTTACGCAGTTGAGGGAAAAACCTGAATGCAATTTGCTCGTTTTATTCCCTCAAAAGGGATTCAACTGCGTAAGTCCTAAAGTAAATTAGATTAGGTGAAATGTTCGACCGAAAAGAGTGATTATGCGTGTTGCTGTCCCAACTCCACATGTCTCCGACTTGTTTGCGCCAATGCGTGCAGAACTCCTCCATATTCTGGCGAATCTCACCGATGATCAGTGGAACGCTCCGACTGCCTGTGCAGAATGGACTGTACGCGACGTTGCCCTGCATGTGCTGGGCGATGACATGGGCTTGCTATCGGGACTGCGTGATCAGGACAGTCCAACCGGCAGATTCGAGGATTTTGGCGACCTCGTCACCTTTATCAATGCACGAAACGCCGTTTGGGTTGAGGCTACAAGGCGACTCAGCCGGACATTACTGGTTTCGCTGTTGTCTTTCACCGGGGCACAGTGGGCGGACTATGCTACCCGTGTTGATCCCGAGACACCGGGGGGACCAATCGGATGGACAGGTAACTCACAGGACTCGATGGGTCTCCATCTGGCTCGCGAACTCACGGAATATTGGATGCATCACCAGCACATCTGTGAAGCAGTGAGCATTACCAATTTGAAAGATGCGCGCTACCTCCATACTGTCCTTAGTACCTTCGTTCACTGCTTGCCACAGACTTACCGGCAAATTGAAGCACCTCAGGATACGCTCGTGAAGGTTCTGATCACAGGCAAGGGTGGAGGGGAATGGCATCTCGTGCGCGAAGCAGAGCGTTGGCGGCTGTATGCGAACACAAACTTAATTCCGATCAGTACGGTCACAATGGATACCGATACAGCATGGCGGTTGTTCACAAAGGGGATCAATCCAAGACAGCTTGATGTACATCTCAAAGTTGATGGCGATCAGTCGTTGGGGCAGATCATGCGTCAGGCAGTAGCGATTATCGCTTGATAAAGCCTTCATGTAGATTCCAACCTAACAGTGGAATAGAAAAGCAGCGTGTACGAGCGACTTGCCATTTGTCGCATCCTTTCTTACTTATTAAAACCAACCCAATTGAAGAAAAATACCGGGTATCCCATGCAATCGTAGAAAAGTTGTGGACGCGCCTGAGCAATATTCAGGAGGCGGATGGAACAACAACTTTGAGACAATGAGCAAAACAGCCACTCACGCCCTCTCAGTACTTCTCTACACATGTCTAGAAAACTCGTTTTTTTACATTTACGTTGGAATTCTCAACTCTCCAAGATACTGCAGGAGTTCGTCGCGGCAGATCGGCAGGCTGTGGACGGACAGCCCATCCACGCTGACATAGCTGACGAAGGTCGTCACGGGCTGGCGATGCAGCAGTTTGTAGATATAGCCCGCCACGACACAAGCGACTAGATCATTGATAAGCAGGTGCTGCTCGCCGCGTGCCACCAGATCGGCACAGGACAGGGTCGGTTGTGGCACTGGTTGCGGTTCAGGTTCGAGCAGTTGGGGAAACAGCAGCGCCGGGCTGGGCAGATAGCGATACTTGCCCTGGTCGCCGTCGATGTGGCGCAGCAGTGTATCCCGATCTGCCGAGTTGCCGATGCACACCTGCCCGCTGTCGAAATGATTGCCTGCATCCAGCCAGATACCATCGACTTTCGCCAGCTCGCGGCGGGCAAGATGATTATCCACACAGCCAATCACGAGGTTGCCATGCCGCTCGATATGCCGCCGCGCATCCAATGGCTGATCTATTGCTTCGATTTCGAGACCGAGCGCCTGGTTAAAGCGGCGCGCCAGCACTCGGCTCTTGTTCTGCCCGATGTCGCCTGCTGAGAACATCTGCCGTCCAACATTTTTCTCCTCGATCACATCGGGGTCAACAAAGACAACTTTGGGAATGTGCAAGCGAGCGCGGCGCATGTCGTAGATCATCCGCGCCAGGCTGCGCGCCACCTGAGACCCTGTACCGCCTAGTCCAACGACGGTCACGGTCTGGAGATGCGTGAAAGGGTCAAAGACATTCATGATGATGTTTCTCCTGCCTCGGCGAGCAATTGGTGAAGTGCGTTCAGGAGCGTTTCAAGGTCAACGCGCCGCGGCCATGCTTTCAATACCACGACCAGCTGCTGAGACGGGGGAGACAACAGGTTTTGAAGCGCGTCCATTACCTGGTCGAGCTGGTGCAGCGTATTGAGTCGTTGTGCATCAATCCCGACGAAGAACCGCAGCCCGCTGTCGTAATCGCTGCTGTATTCCACCTCAAACGTGATGGCATGGCGCAGCGCGACCGGCTCGAGTAGGGCATATACGTTCTCTTCATCCCGGTTGCGCCCTTCCCATTGAAAGTAAAGATGATCGTCCCCAACCTCGGATACCGGGAATACGCCCCAGTCCTCATCGGCTTCCAGCCAATCGAGAACCGTCTGTCCTATGGCTGAGTCAGGGATTCGTGCCTGTACGGTCAGATAACAATCGTAGCCCATCGTTTGCTCTCCTCTACTGACGATCATCACCCAGCACTTGGGCAAGGGTTTTCTTCACCGGAATCAAATCGGCCTTCGGATACACGCGCGCTTTACGCCCTTCGAGATGGATGAGCTTCTGCCGGATGTCCTGCGGGTGCGATTTCGACTTGCCATTACAGCCGTGATCGCCGAAGCGACTGCCCAGGAAAATTGCCCAATCGTCGGCCAGCGAACTGCCTCGCAGTGCCGCCTCGGAGACCACTGGTACGCTGCCCCAGCAGATGCTGCCGCTGGTAAACACATTCGGCAGCGGCAGGTGAAACAAGGGAACGTCCAGCTTGTCGGGGCGCTGCTTCACCGCGTAGACCTGATACTGCGGTGTTTTGTCGTCTGCCGTCACGCGGATCATCAGCATTCCGGGCAGCGGCACGCGCAGCGGGGTTTCCGAGCCTTCAAAATACAAGCCGGTTTTACCCGGCGGACGATACTCGACGACGGTTTTCTTTACACCTTCGTACCGCACCAGCAATGTATTCCCGATCATCAATCCGGTGTCGAACCCGACTTTTGCTGAGAGCGCCAGCGCGATCTGCGCCGGGTCGGGTAGCAGGAGTACATTACTGCACTCCCGCCCCCTAAGAACCGTACGTGAGCCTTTCGACTCATACGGCTCAAGCCTCTTCAAACGCCCTGTGAAGGACGCGGTTTCTCAACAGATAAACCCTGACTATGAACACTTGCATGGCAGTTTGGATGAAGCAGAACACGGTTTTCATCCCTGTCCGAACCACTCAGAATCCTGAGTTTGATGTGATGGTTATGCCATCCAGTCTCAGTGGTGATCTTCTGGTTACAGATGGGACAATTTCCGTTTTGCTCTTTCCATAGACGGATCAGTTGGTTTCGTCCACTCAAACTATTCACCATTTTCAGGCTCAGCCGCCGTTCAAAGTACATTTCCCATTCAGGATCAAACGGGTTTGCATCTGCCTTAATTTGGGTGTGTCGTTTGATAGGTAAGGTTGATGGATCAAAGAGCACAGTCCGCTTCCCTTTGCTATCTGCAAAGAAGGTCCAATCGCGCCCTTGAACTATCGTGAAGTATTTCTGTTTGCACCACAGTGCATTCTTGTTACGGTGTCGCCTCTTTGCCCATCGCCAGAGTGCCATCACAATATGGTGCTGTATTTCTTGGAATGTACGAGCACTTACTGCGTGACGGTGGTACATTGCCCACCCTCGGATGATGGGGTTCAGGACGAAAATCAGTTTGTCAGCAGGCATTTGAGGATTTGCTTTAATGGTATCGCGGATGCGCTTCAGCAATTTGCGGGCACTTCTCTCAGAAGGCTTGATGAGCAGTTTTCCGTTGTATTTACGAACGTTTTGCCCAAGAAAATCAAAACCATCATCAATGTGCGTAATGAGGGTCTTTTCGTGTGAGAGTTGAAGTCCACGTTCTTGTAGAAACGCTTCGACAACCGGTTTGACCTCGTTTTCAAGAAATTCTCTTGAACATCCAGTGATGATGAAGTCATCCGCGTAGCGTACCAGATTTACTTTCCGATTGACGTGTTTATGGTGTGATTTGGGGAAGGTCTTGCGAAGAAGGGCTTCCAATCCATCCAGTGCCATATTTGCCAGTACAGGTGAGGCAATGCCACCCTGCGGCGTTCCTTCGATAGTTGGAAAGAGTTGTCCCTGTTCCATATAGCCCGCTTCAAGCCACTTGCGTAAGATTTTCTTTTCCATTGGAATGTTTGCCAACAGCCAGTTGTGGCTGATGGTATCGAAGCACGCTTTGATGTCGCCTTCGAGAATCCATTGGGCAGAGCACTTTGGAGCGAGAATGGTGAAGCATCGTTCGATGGCATCATGAGCAGAGCGTTCTTTACGGAAACCGTAGGAACGGGTATCCGCTGTTGTTTCCGAGATGGGTTCGAGCGCCAGCAGATAAAGTGCTTGCATTGCCCGATCCTTCATCGTTGGAATGCCAAGTGGACGTTTTTTGGTTGGATCGCTGCTTTTAGGAATATACGTCCGTTTGAGGGGTTGAGGACGATATCCATGCTGCTGTAACTGATGTACCGCTTCAAGTTTCTTCTGTGGTGTGTCCCAAATTTCTCCGTCTACACCAGGTGTATTCTTGCCTTGATTTTCTGTCACTCGTTTTACTGCCAGTACTTTGGCACTGTACGAGCGGGTTAGGAGGTGTTGCAAAGCTTTCACCTTGCCCCATTTCCCTGCCTGAGTTGCCTTCACGATACGCACTTGCAGCCGACGCACATTCTCATGGGCAGACTGCCAGTCGATGCTGTGCCAGTCCTCCACGAAATCGTGGGAGACCGCACCAGTAGTTTGTGCTACCGTCATCTGCTTTATCTCCTTAATCGGTTTATCAAGCTATCTCGTGATGAGAGACCAGATGGAAGTCTGCCCGCTTTCGCGTGAGGTGATGTTGTCCGTTATGCTGGACGCAACCTCTATCCGCCCCATTACAGAACGGCTTTCGCTTTTTCCATCCTCCTTTACCCGCAGCACCATTGGTTCACCTTGCGGCTACCTACCTTGTTGAGGAGTACTACGGGCTTACCGTGTTCGTCTTGAGTAACATGAGTGGGTTAGGTCGTTCTCTCTTCGCCGGTGGCTTCAATGTCCATGACAGGAGAGTAGACAGCCCCTGTGCCAGCCACACACCATTTTTGGTTCAAGCCTGTCAGCATCTTTGGCTTGTCACACCTAACGACGTTTATTGAGAATTTGCATATGCTCGCCATACCACTCTATCCTAGCCCCTATCCGCCTTGATGCTGGCAGACCCATCACACCCTCACGGTTATGATGGCAGTCATGTGACTGCGGGATACATTGTCTGTGGGCTATTAGACGGTTCGTTGCCTCACCGCCGACCACATAGGATACTGCTGATGGAACAGCAGGTTCGTAACGCACAGGGCGTTGAACAATTACTCAGGACGCTTTTCACGTCGCACATCCACCGGGTATTCAGCCACCCGGTCACCGTCCCATTTTTCGAGCATCACACCGTAACTGTAAAATCTAAGCACAAGCGAGGGCTGTTCGGTCAATACCCGATCCAACGCTCGGCCAGACACATCGAACGCGAGGGTTGTCATGGCGTTTCTCCTTCGGTAATTTGCTGATCGCTTTATAAATATGCTGCACGTTGTCGCGCAGCGCGTTTAGAACGATGGGATGCGTTTGCAGAAATTTCAGCCCATTGAGGGCATGACCGATGATTTCATCTGCCTCGTGGATGATAGCAGCGGCGAAATCGATGTTCTCACGCTCCCAGGACAGCGGTTGGAATTCGCACATGGTTTCATAATCGAAGTCGATAGTCGAGTTGCCCGAACACGAGAACAACCACTGCATCAACCACGATAGGTTGCGATAGCCTTCATCGGGGTGGTCTTCCAGGCTGGCGGCGATAGACTGTCCAGCGATATGCGCGCAATTCGGCACGTCAACCTGGTAGGGATGCGCGGTTGGATCAATCCCAAACATCTGTACAACGGGAACAACATCCGCATGGCTTTGATAGATCTCCGGGTCTTCGAGGGCGACGCCGTAAGCGGGCATAGGGATACCGTAGGGCATGAATTCGAGGTTCTCCAGCGGGATACCCAACTTCTCAATTTCGCCGCACACCAGGCGTTCGACCTCCGCCCACGAACTGCCGGAACGCAGCCGTTCAATCACCTGCACATAGATGTCCGGGAAGGAGTCGCGCACCACGCGCAGCGCCAGGCTGAGGGTATCGCCGTCCTCCCCATCATCGTCTTCATCGACAAACTCGTCCCAGAACGGATCCAACCACGCCACAGCATTCGCCAGGCACAGCAGTGGATCGGCATTCATACCCAGGACAAGCAGATGTTGAGCCTGAAGCAAATCGATCATAAGCCGTACTCCATCAGTTGCAGGGATGTCAGCGGCACAGAAGCAAGCTGGCTGATCTGTGCGGCAGCGTAAGCGCAGCGGCGGGTGTAGCCCACCAGTTCCGTGACCGCCTCGACCATCTGACTGCGAGGAATGCCGGTTGGGAAC
>JACSRJ010000231.1 GCA_014879835.1 Anaerolinea sp. | reverse complement strand
GGGAATCTCAAGCATGGGCTCCGTGGGTGGAGTAGGTTTGGGGGTGACCTGAGGAACAGTCTGCGGTGGAGGGGCATCCGGGATGAGGGGCGGATCCGCTTCGAGGGCGGCAAACGCCAGAAGTGCCTCGGTGATCACGGTGCCCAGATCGGTCTCAGGGGTGTAGGTGAACTGGCGGATGGATGCCAGCTCACCTCGCTGGATGAGCAGCGTCCCCGAATCAGGCGACGACTCCTCAATGGGCAAAGTGAGGGTGAGGCGGATGGGTGAGGTAGAGGGCATGGACTTACTCCTTCACAAGGTCGGCAAGAGGCGTGAAGTGCGCTTTGTGCTCATCATTGATGCGCACCAAGGCATACAGGCTTTCGCGCAGGTCGTTCAGAGCGATGCGCTGTTTGGTTGCCAGATAATCAGGACTGTCTTCGGCGATGAGCCGTCCCGCCAGGGATGTTTCCATGAACGCCGCATGTATGCTGAAGTAGATGGCATTGCCCCGCCAGTCGCGCAGTCCACTGGTGAGACTGACCGCTCGCAGCAGACTGCGTCGTGCCTGAGACAGCGCCGCCAGCGCCGCACTGAGCAGGCGGTAGTCACCCAGACGAGGATCTCCCGGAGGGATAAACCGCTCCAGATGAGCGAAGATCGCCTGTCGGCTGGGTTCGCTCAGGGTGGTATCCATCACCCGGATGAGGATCAGGCACGCACCCTGATGGAAACCGTGTCCACTCAGCTCAAGCGCCGCATCTGTAACCAGGTTCATGAGGCGGGCAATTTCATCCTCGCACCGGGCTTCTGAGGCGTTCCTGAACATCTCCGATTGCCTCACCTCCTGTGCCACCCATCCACGGGCGGCTTTCCAGGTCTGGGCACTGAAATGGCGGTTGTAGTGTTCCAGCGCTTCGGTCTCTGAAACCAGGGGAGATAGGGGCATGACGAACTCCTTTCAGTTGGGGAAACAAAAAAGCCAGATCACTGCCGCACCGTGCCTCCTTTCCCTATCCCTGCTAACTTCGCGGCAATCTGAGCACGGGGCATCTTCACCCACTCCACATCAGGAAACCGCCGGATCAGGGCATCTATCCTAGCGGTGAGGCGCTGCACCTCCGGCACATTGCGCTTCCAGCCATGAACCAGCCAGCCTTCGACATTTTTGGAGGATTGAAAGATACGGAGGCGATACTCTGCCTGCTCCTCCTTGAGCCGCGCAGTGAGACGCTCCAACGCCGTGATGAGCATCTGCATCCGTGCCCCATCGGACGTGTGCACCGCTGCCTTGCTGGAGGCGAGGGCGTCGTAGAGCCGTTCGCCCTTTCCATCCAGGGCGCGCAGTCCGTACACCCCCTCAAACGTCTCCTCCTGAGCGTTGTCGGCAGCATCAATGACCAGTTCGACGGTGTGCAGCGGGCGCGGTTCAGGCGGGCGCGAGGGCGGCTTGGGCGCTGACTGGAAGGTGATGAGGTTGACCGTTTTGTGGATCTGCCGGGCATAGTCATAACCTGCTTTGGTGCCTCGTGACTGCCCATTCCAGATTGCCAGCATCCGGTCGCACATATCCACCATCCAGCGGTCACGGGCGGCGTAGGTCTCAAACAAGGCATCATCATCGCTGTGGCGGGTCACGTCCACCTGCCAGTAGGAGTCGGGGCGAATGCTGCCTTTGCGCGGTTGAGGTGCCGTGCCACACACCAGCACGTTCACGCCCTTCTGGTCACAGGTGTCGATCACGGCAGCGTCAATGCCCTGCGGGTTATCCCCCACCACCACCATCCAGCCCTTTTCCCTCGCACAACTGACGGCGCGCTGTGCTAATTCAACCATCTCCGGGGTGGCGTGACGGCTGCCCGTGATGAGCAAACGATACTGACGACAGGTCGATAACAAGTCGCTCAATGGGGGTTTGTCCTTTCTAAGGATGAGATTTCTATTTGGGGTGTGCAATTGGTCGAAGTCCGGCTGTACCAACGGGGAGGTTTGCACTTACAGCCATCTGGGTGAGAGCGACCAGCCGCGCTGCTGCACCAAATCCGGGCGAAGCGGCTTCCGGCGAGGGGTGCTTGGGGAGAAGGGTGCGCGACTGGTCTCCTAACCGC
>JACSRJ010000002.1 GCA_014879835.1 Anaerolinea sp. | reverse complement strand
CCCATCGATCCACGTCCATACCCCACCGCTTCCATCAGGACAGACGGGATCACCGCCATGTGGTGGGGCAATTATGGTCGGCATGGGGGTAGGAGTGGGGGCATTGACCACCACCGGTTCAATATGCAACACCCCATCCGCGCCGCCATAAGCCAGCTTGGTGCCATCAGGACTCCAATCCGCAGCGTAGATGGGGGCAGGCAGGCGGCGATCTTCGATGATGGTCTGTGTGGCGACATCCCACACCCGGTAGGTCCCATCCCCGCTGATGCTGGACAGGGTACTGCCATCCTCACTGAAACGCAGGGCAACGATAAATGGGATCAAGTATTCCGAACCTGAATACTCATTGCCCTTTTGTTCAAACAGCAGTTCCCCCGTATCTTTATGCCAAATATAGACAGTGCCAATATGGGTTCCAGAGGCAACCCGATTCGTCTCGGGATTCCACGCCAAACTCACTGCTTGCCCATCTATTGAGGTTGCCCTATTAACCACCTGAGTAATAGTCAATCCATCAACATCTAATAATACTACTCCAAGAGCATCGGCTAATATGGCATGGTTCAAGGGCACATCCCACAGTATCTTACTCGTTGAACCAGCATCGAAAGTGCTTAAGGTAGTTCCTGTACTGGCCTCAATGACCTGCCCATCACCTTCAATAGGGATCACCCATATATATTCAGAGTATGGCTTCCAGCCAACCGCGTATAAATCGGTTCCCGAACTAGCTATCTGGAGGGTTTGCCGCCGCGTCAGCACATCCCAGATGCGCAGGCTGTTATCGGGACTGGCACCCACGCTAGCAAGGCGGCGATTGTCACTGCTCCAAGCAAGATTATGGACTGCCCCTTGATGGCTACCTAACTGCCAGACTTCCAATGTAATTGTATTCATCACGGTAACGGTACCATCAGCATTCCCCATGGCAAGCAGGCTTCCTTCATCGTTCCAAGCGATTCCGGTCACCCGATGGGTTGGATACACCTCCTGAGCGTAAATGTGCCCCAAGGTCAACAAAACGGAGATGACTACTCCAAGCAGTGCCCAGCGGCGAAATCGATTTGTCATGACCCTATCCATTGTTATTTTCACCATTATTGCCAACCCTTGTTTTGAAAGATGGTTGAGAAGGTTCCTTCTATCCACCAGTAGCGGCGATTTCCGGGCAAAGTTGGGTCTGGATTCCCTGTCCGATTGATGTTTTGGAAACCCTCCCACGCGCCTGTTGAGGGGTAGGTACAGGCATCTGCTAGTTGTGTGACCTGTACAGCGAGGCTGGGTGCATTAGGCACAAAATCGCTTGGAAGATTGCTGGGCGCAGCGTCACTTGTGCGCCTGTAGACCCAGTTGAGGAACATATCGGCCGCAGCTTCAATATCTGAATTCGCAGGATTCTGTTGAAACTGGGAAATGGATTGTTGATCGTCCCCAAGGGGAATAGCACTGCCCCAACCCCGTTGTCCTCGCAGCCAACCTGTTCCAGAGGATGTACCCATGATTCGGTCTCCTCGGACAGAACAATCAGGGAGCATAAACGAATCGCCTACAAAGGAGCGCAGTTGATTGCCGCTGCGAATATCGAGGATATGCCCCAATTCATGAACAGCGGCGGTCTCCAACACCTCCCCGTGGGTGATCCACGTGTTGGTCTGACGCATGAAGCCTCGGCAAGCAACCACAAGAGTATTGATGACCGACGGGATGGGATCATGCACCTTGCATTCCCCCGCGGCGGTATCGTAGTAGATCGCATACGGGCTGTTAGCAGGTTGAGTTTCCGCCAAGCGCAGCCATACCATCCACTCCCCCATAACTGTCTTGAAGCGCAGAAGTGGCGTACTGCCTAAGACCCCAAACCGCGTAAAGACATCTGCAACCCGTTCCACCCCCACCAGAAGCGCCAGCTTCTCGCTGGCAGACCAGAGCAGCCCGTCCTCTCGCAGTTCAATGCCATAATCGCTCAAGCCTGCTGGCACTGGCGTTGGCGTCGGGGTGGGCGTCGGCGGCGCATAAACCACCCCCCAATAGGGCTGCACGGCGTTGGGGATGCTGCCCACCGCTTTCCAAGTGAGGTCAAGGGGGAAGGGTGATCATCCCTACCCCC
>JACSRJ010000020.1 GCA_014879835.1 Anaerolinea sp. | reverse complement strand
CCTATTTGCCCCCCATTTATCGAAAGGGGAAGGTTGAGGGGGATGCCCCCTCAAGAACCTTATCCCCCCCTTCGCCAGTTTGGCGAAGGGGGGAAAGGGGGGATGAGGTCAATCATCGAAAGGTGACTTCTCAAATGGCTTCTGGGGGGTTTACCTCTCAAATGCTCTCGGTTAAAACGATTCTGCCGTAAGGGCGCCATCCACGGCGTCCAACTGCCAGCACCCAATCTTCATACAATCGCCCTGCTTCTCCGTTGGCTTCTCAGAAATACGCTGCGTATTCACCTTCGTGAGAGGGCCTTGCCTCCAGAGCAAATTCCCAATGTTGATGTATTTGTCCGATATCAACCGTCATTTGCACCTCCAAAAAAGAGGCATATGATAATAATCAATCCCCAGAGTCGTTCAACATCTGCCCACTACTAATCTATAGGGACTCATGGGGTAAGAGGAGGAATATGAGGAAGTCAGCGTTCTTGTTCATTGTTGTGGGGCTGATTGCCCTGAGTTTACTGTCGCCAAGCCCTTCAAGCGCAGTCAACTCGATAACGGGAATCGCGCTAACCGCCGGTTCAAACTGTACCAATGGCGCGGTCAATATCACCATGGCCGGTGATGGCACTGCCACCCGTGAAGCCGGAACTGCATCGATTGGCGGTGTGGTTTTTTATTCCTTTGAACAGCCTACTGGTCTGGCCAGCTTTGTAGGGACTTTTAACGGCTATAACTACCCCTTCCCCGATCAGGCCGCAAACAGCATCATCACCCTTTACGGTTACATTGGCAGCACCCCCCAAGGGAACAACACCATTGAGTGGTATGTCACCTACAACTGCACCACAGGAGCCGTAAGCGCTTCCTGTTATGGAATGTTCCCAACGTGCAGCGGTGGCGCTACCTTCTCCGGCCCCGGTCTGCCCGCTGACCGCAATCTGGTGTTGATCACCAGCGATACTGCCGTCTACAGCGAACCCGGAGGTAAACCCACTGGGGAGACTTTAAAGGTCTGTCAGACCGCATTTGTTCTTGACACCAGCGATGATGGTAAGTATGGGCGCATCTACGTGATGGGTGGTTGGATTCCGCTGGCCAGCACCACCGATGTGCCAGAGGCCTATGGACAACCGGGATACCCTGTTGCTCCCGGCTGCGAAGGCAAATAGGCGTTTAAACCCTGACTGGCTTTGATCCCCCTCAGTGTCCCAATTAACTGAGGGGGATTTCTTTTTCCCAGATTCCACAAATCACGATCCAAACCTCTCATAGGGGTAAACGTAACTCGAGGCAGTGGTCAAAAGGCTGAAGCCGTGCTTTTCCACAATGGGACGGCTCATGTCCCCGGCATCCACGTAAACATAGGTATAGTCACGCTGCATAGCCTCTTGAACCCGTATTCGCAGCAGCGCTTGATACAGCCCTCGTCCCCGGTATTCAGGCAGGGTTGCACCGCCCCAGATGCTGGCGAACGGGCTTGGCGGAAACCGAATCCAGCCACAGCATACCGGTTGACCCTCCACATACCCCACGTAGATGCTCAGGTGTCCGGGATGAGTGCGGTGTTCTTCGCTCAAAACCGCCATATGACGGGCGTGATCACCCCCAAACGCGCCGTTCAGAATCCTTAGCACATCCCCCATATCCTCACCGGGCGCCTTGGAGCGGATATCATGTTGAACCGGTTGGCTTAGTGAACTGGGGGTTTCTTTCAGGGGCAGCACCATAATCGAATCTGGGTCTTCGGCTTCAAAACCCTGTTTCTGAAGCAGTTCTCCTAACCATGATGGGCTGCTGTGGGCAAAAACCTTCCACTCCAAATTCACACAACGCCCCCGAAACCAGTCAATCTCGCCTTTGATGATCTCCTCCGCAGCCTGCGGCGAGAGCTGACTCATGTTCTCATAGGTGATCCATCCGCTGCGATGAGGGGCGACGTGATAACGCACGGTGTATGGCGTTTCGGTGCGCACAATATCAAGCGCGGGCGAATGAAAACGCTCATGCTCGTCGTATTGTTTTAAGATTTCCTGAAGGCTCATCAGATACCTCTTGGGTCAGGGTCTAGCGACCCAACACTGAACGGATGAGCGAGGGGAAAGGGATTGAAGGCGGAAGAGACTTCGGTTAA
>JACSRJ010000310.1 GCA_014879835.1 Anaerolinea sp. | reverse complement strand
ATCAACCTCATCCCCCCTGTGCGACCGCTTCGCGGTGCCCGTCTCCAGCTTGGAGAAGGGGGGGATAAGATTCTTGAGGGGGCTTCCCCCTCAAACTGCCCCTTTCGATAAATAGAGGGCAAATAGGTTCAATCTGCGTAAATCGCCCCTTTTCAAACGGTCTCTCACGGAACGGAATCCTTTTTATGGGAAAGCTCTCGTCTGTGACGTTGGCAAACCTTATACATAATGTGTACACTTGATACAGAACTATAGATTCTGTCAAATCTTGGGCGGCTCAAAAGGCGAGGGAATAAACCATGATCTTAGTCACAGGTGCATCTGGGTATGTGGGCAACAATCTGGTGCGGCGGTTGGTGCAAGCAGGCAAACCCGTGCGGGCAATGGTCGGTAATGTCAAAAAGGCCCTAACCCGGCTTAAAGATGTCGAAGCGAAGATCGAAATCGTGCGCGGCGATGTGACCCGTCCCGAAAGTTTGGCAGAATGGATGCAGGGTGTTGATACGGTCATTCATTTGGTGGCTATCGCCGTGGAAAAGGGCAAACGTACCTACGATACCATCAATTATCAAGGGACTGTGAATGTTGTTGATGCGGCCAAACGTGCCGGCGTCAAACGCTTCCTGAATATGTGCCAGAACGGTGCGTCAAGCGACTCCAAATCGCGGTTTTTGGGCAGCAAAGGGCGCGCTCAGGAGTATGTAGCTAAATCTGGTCTAAATTGGACTGCTTTTCGCCCGTCCGTGATCTGGGGCCCCCAAGATGAGTTCGCCAATGTTCAAGCGCGCCTGATCAAAATGACCCCAGTGATATTCCCCATTGTGGGGGATGGCAAAGCGCAGTTTCAACCAGTATATGTGGGGGACGTGGTTGAAGCCATGGTGAAATCCCTTGATGACGATTCCACCATCGGACATGAGTATGAATTGGGCGGGCCGGAAGTCCTGACCTACGCAGAAATTGTGGATCGGGTGCTCAAGGCCTTGGGCACAAATCGGTTGCGGGTAAAAGTTCCCGTACCGGTGCTTCGCCCGCTGGTGGCAGTGATGCAAACGGTCTTACCCACCCCACCCGTCACCTCCTCCCTGCTTGATCTGCTGGCGCTGGCCAATGTAACCCAAGAGAACGGACTGATCAGCAAGTTCGGGATCGATCCTAAACCCTTTGTGCCGGAGAATCTGGGCTACATGAAGAACTTCAACAGTTTGACCACCTTAGGGAAATTCTTTGGCAAACCTACCGAGGAATCCGGCGTAATTAGTACCGCGATGCAGAAGTAAAGGTTGGGGTCTGAGGACTCTGCCCTCAGGGCCATTTCTCGGAAGAACGGACTTTAATTGGGCGTTTGAAGGTCATTCTATTCCTCGAACTCCCAGTTTCCCCTCCTCCCTCGTCTGGATGAACACGGCGAAGCAGTCGTGAGGGGGGAGTAAGGGGAATACCAAAACCCCACATCCTTGTTGCGTCTTGTGTTTGTGAAACCCACCCGGATACGGTATAGTTTGCGTCCATGAAACCCTATCGTTCACGACTGCGACGCAGTCAACTGGATCGTGTCCTCGGCGGAGTTTGCGGCGGTATTGGGGCGACGCTAGGTATCAGCGGTTGGTGGGTGCGGGGTGCATTTGCAGCCCTCTCCCTAACTCTTTTCAGTTTCTCAGGGCTGCTTTATGTGCTGCTTTGGGTACTGCTGCCTGCTCAGCGTATTGCTGATCTCCCCCCTTTATCCCGGCCGGGTGAGGCTGCCATTCCCCATTATCCACGCCCCGAAGGGATTTTGACCTTGGGCGCATTGGCCATTGTGGTGGGGACAATCATCCTCGCTAAAGGTACTGGCGTCCTTGATGCCGCGGGCGGCGGTGATCTATTAGCCCCAGTAACGCTGCTGCTGGTAGGGATTGTGACCCTCTATAAACACCTGCGAGGGATCGCCTAATGATGGGAAAACGATCCGACCTTCTCTCCGCATCCGTTTGGGGAGTAGCCATTATCGGCGCTGCGCTGATTGCTCTGTTGGGGGCGCTCAACGCCATTCCCCCTGTGGTCAGTGATCTCATTCGGCGAGGTTACCCGGTCCTCTTTATTGCCCTCGGGTTGATGATCCTGCTAGGGCGTCGGATGCGTTTTGGGAACGCCCTCGCTGTGGGGGTTTCGGTTGCTTTGTTTGTGGGGGTGGCCACCATCGCCTATAACCGTCAGAGCACCCAATTCCGCGAGGACTACCGCGAACCTTTCAGTTACGCACTCTCCGTTGAGACCCTCTCCCTTCAGGCAGATGTGCGTACATGGCGCACCGAGATCGAGATTTTGCCCGCCCCTACCGGGGAGCGCCAGATACGGGGCGAGTTTGTGGGCAGCTTGGAAAGCCTTGTCACAGTAGATTATCGTTTTGAGGGTGGTAAGGGAATCTTCAGCCTCACGGAGTCGGCGCGCAACCCTGTGCCCCTGCTTGAATCCGTTGGGCGCGGCAAACTCACCCTCTACCTGCCGCAAGGCATCGCCATTGACGGCCTAACCCTTCAGAGCATCGAGGGCAGCTTGAACCTTAATGCTGCTGGGGTCAACTTGCGAGCAATCTCGATCACAATGCAGTCCGGCGGCATTCAAGCGATCTTTTCGGACATCCCCGGTTTGATCGGAGACTTAACCGCTCGTGGAGGCAAAGTTGAGGTCACCATCCCGCCGAGTATCCCGGCACAGGTAGCTCTTCGTGGGGGTGGGGCTGGCCGTCCTACCTTCAGCGCGGAGCGCTATACTTTGCGGATCGACAATGTCCTTGTACCCAAGGGTGATCCTCTGATGCAGTTAACCATCGACGCTGGCGAAATCGTGGTGCAGTGAGCCTCACCAGTTGAACCCGTTTATAGACCCCATCTCAGACCGAGATGGGGTTTTTTGATCAGTGTGATCTGTTTTAGCGAAAACGCCGTAAAGCCTCTGCCTTTAGGCGTGGGGAGTATCATTGGGTGATGGTGACTTTGCGCAGACCTTCGGGTTGATCGACGCTGTGCCCTTTTGCCAGCGCCAGACGGTAGGCAAAAATTTGACCGGGGATCACCGCTACCAGTGGCGAAAGCCACTCTGGAATACCCGCCGGCAGACGCATCACTTTTTCACCTAATGCGGCTGCTTCAGCATTGTTGCTGATCACGATATTTTCTGCGCCCCGCTCTTTGAGTTTTTCCAGCAGACTGACCATATTGGGCAGTGTTTTTCCCTCTGGGGCGATGGTGATTACCGGGAAGCCTTTAGCCACCATCGCAATTGGCCCATGCCGGAAGTCCGCTTCGCTGTACTCCGCCCCGGCCAGATAACACAGTTCTTTGATCTTGAGGCTGATCTCAAAAGCAGTAGCATAGTTATAACCCCGACCGGTAGTCACAAAACGTTCCATGTAACGGTAACGTTCGCACCAATGGGGGATATCCTCACTAAGCCGCAGAGTCTCCGCGACATACTCCGGAAGTTTGAGCAGACCTTGGCGCAGTTCACCCGTTTGCTCAAGGGCTGCTGCAATCAAGGCCATGGCCGCCAACTGCCCGGTATAGGTTTTGGTTGCAGCTACACTGACTTCTGGTCCCACCATCAGGGGCAGGTGATGATGTGCCCCAGTGGCGAGGGGTGAGTCCGGGTCGTTGGTGATGCTCACAGTAAGGGCACCCTGCTTACGGGCATCATCCAGTACACGGCGCACGTCCTCAGCCTTGCCCGACTGCGAAATACCGATGACCAGTGCCCGACTCAGATTAGGAGCAGCCTCATACAAGGTGTGAACCGAAGGGGTTGCCAGTCCTACCGAGAGGCGGATATGAACACCCCATAGATACTGGGCATAACGTCCGGCATTATCGCTGGTGCCTCTGGCGGCGATCAGGACAAATGCGGGATCAAAAGCGCGGATCGCAGCGGCAATCTGTTCTGCCTTGGGCATTCCTTCGTGTACCAGACGGCGCAGCGCTTCTGGTTGCTCTGCAATTTCCCGTTCGATGTGGTAAGTCATAAAGTCCCCGCCTCCCGGTTGGGTGCTATCTTTTGGATACCTTCTATTTGATCACTAAGTCCGAATTCTACCCTACCCAAAGGCCTATCCCAAGACAATCAGGGCTAAAAGGGCCCACACTCAACCCTCATCCTCTCGCATTCATCCCCCCGGCCCTCGCCACCCTGTGCAGCGAGGCTGAGGGGGCATTTGATCCGAGGGGCATCCCCTCAGTCCTATCCTGTGGAGGGTGTTTTTTCCCCGTGCGAGGTATTTATTGCCTACAAATCGCCATTAATGACGCTTAAAACCACGACCCCGATCAGGGTGATGATGGGCAAAAAATCCCCGCCGGGGATGCTGCCCGACTGAACCCCCAACGCTCCAACCGTGATTAAAAAGATACCCCCAAGCCATGTGAAGATGCTCACCCGCCAGCGGCGGTTGGTCTGATAGATCGCGGAGCCGAGCAAGATCGCACCCCCGATCAGGGAGAACCACTCGGCCCGAATCCCCGTGAACATCAGATCGACCATAAACAAGATCACGATGATCCCGTAGATCGTAGCCTCAAAGGCCCTTTCACTGCTGCGCCGACGGCCGCGACGGCTGGAACGATAGCGTCGATACGACATGCTTTAAACTCCCTTACTTGGTCGAAACCATGCGCTCATTTGTGCCAACAGTATGCCACACTTTGGAACCCTACCCAAGCTGCTTTCGGATGCGCTCACGCAGGAGGTCCACCGCTAGCAGGTGACCGGATTCGTCCTCAAAATACCAGTGTTCCCAACCGTTACAGGCGGACAGCCCTCCTACCAGCGCCCCAATCTTGTGGATTGATCCCTGTTCACCAGTGTCAGCACGCAGAGAGCCGTCAGCCAACACCAGCGCTGTTTTATCCCGCTGCTGGTTAAAGTAGAGGGTTTGCCCCGGCAGCAGCAGTCCACTTTCGAGCAACCGGGCAAAAGCGATCCGGGGCGCGGTACGGCGGCTGGGATACCCCCCCAACACGGCTGCATCAATGGTTGAGGGTGGGTTGATAGCTGCGATTCGGGACTGTGCGCCCCGGATGTAATTAGGATCACGCTCGATACCCACAAAATGACGTCCTAGTTTTTTGGCAACTGCGCCTGTAGTGCCGGTGCCAAAAAAGGGATCAAGGATCACATCACCGGGGTTGGTGCTGGCGAGGATTACCCGGTATAGGAGTGCTTCCGGTTTTTGGGTGGAGTGCAGCTTTTGTCCCTCAAAGGTAAGCCGTTCACTGCCCGTACACAATGCGATTTGCCAATCACTGCGCATCTGTTTTTCATCGTTCGCCATCTTCATGGCGTGATAGTTAAAGGTGTATCTTTTTTGCTCCCTAAACTTCTTACACCAAAGCAGAGTCTCATGGGCATTGGTGAAACGCACCCCTCGAAAGTTAGGCATGGGGTTGGTTTTGACCCAGATCACATCATTAAGGAACCAATATCCCAAATCCTGAAGGATCGCCCCCACCCGATAGATGTTGTGGTACGAACCGATCACCCAGATTGTGCCCGTGTCCTTCAGCACCCGCCGACAAGCCCCAAGCCACTCCCGGGTGAAGTGGTCATAAGCGTTGAGATCACTGAACTGATCCCATTCATCATCAACTGCATCCACAGCAGAGAGATCAGGGCGCACAAGGGCGTTTTGGAGCTGCAAGTTGTAGGGCGGGTCGGCAAAGATCAGATCAACACTCTTTTCGGGCAGCCGCGCCAAAATTTCACGATTATCCCCCTGATAAATGTGATCCATTTTCAGCAGCTCTAAAGCGCTGTTTTGGGCTGGTCTGGTCACTTTCTGGTTTCCCCCAAGAACAGAAGTTCCAGCAGATTATACCTGATTTGAATCCTCCCGTGAATCAAAGGTTATCCGAAGGGGTACTTCCTGTGATAGCTTCACTGAGAGCTGGACACACGGGGATCAAAAAGCGCGCCGTCTCCAGCGCGCCTTTTTTGTTGAGTAGGATTCACCTGCCTAAATCAGACAAGTGATGCTCATTTCTAACTACCAGCCGAGGGCCTTAGTTGCCACCCACACCAGAAGGTGTCGGGCGACCACCACCAGAAGGCGGCGGCGGGTTGAGCAGGTTATTGGTGGTCAGGGCGCAGCTTTGATCCAACCCGTTCCCGATACGGCAGTCATCGGGGCAGTTGATCGCGGATTCACCCAAAACACCGGGGCGGAAGCGGTCGGTTTCGCAGAAGCCATTACCGCAGTAAGGCTTAAAGTTGAAGTCGTTCTCACAGTTATCCTGTGTTTCGCCCGCGTCTTCAACATTATTGCCGCAGGTTTCAAGGGAAAGTGCGGTATCCTGAACCTGTGACCAGTACTCCTGCCAGAAGGTGCGGTAGGTTTCCAAGAACTTCGCCAGCGGGTCACCCTTGGCGTCGAACTGTTCGATCATGGGAACCAGTTCCTTGAGGATTTTGTCTTCATCTTCCAGAGTCATGGTGATGAAGTCTTCCTGAGGAATGCCCAATTGATCATGCAGGAAATTACGATATTGGGGGTTAACGTTGCGGATCAGGTCTTCACGAAGGTGATCACGCAGACCAGTCACATCAACACCGCCCGGCTGCTTCTCGGAGATAAGGCGCTCGCCCACCCCACGCGACAGAACCTGCGCGGAGCAGACCAGTGGTAGCGGCGGTTCAAGGGTCACAAAGACCCAGTAAGCCTCATCCTTGTCGATCCGATACATTTTGCCCAAGGGCCCGCGAATTTCTACGGTATCTTCAGCGCCCATCACGAGGGCATCCATCTTATTGGTGACAAAGGTGTACCACTCTGTTCCACGGACCCGAGTCCCCGCCAGCGGCAGGGTCACTTCTACGCGGTCGCGTGCGGTCACTTCCATGTCAACTTTTACATACAGCGCCCCTACCAAATGGAAGAGGTTGTACACGATGCCGGTACGAGTCCCATCACCGAGACGTAGATCGTGGAGTTCCACCACCGTCACCGGATAAATATCGACTTCAATACCCGAAACGACGTTGAGTCGTGCTGTTCCAGTGCTGCCCGTGCGCACCTGATCACCCTGATTGATCAAGGTGGTTTTGTTAACGGTTTTCCACTCGGTCTGACCAACGGGCAGAACCTGCACCAGCCCTGCCAGCGGGGTAAGCGTGGCAGAGAATGTCTGGGCTTGGGGTTTAAGCATGGACGGCAGCAAGGTCAGCATCAATGCCGCCGTGATCAGCACAATGCTGATCGGTTTCAGGAATCGTTGAGCCTTCATGAGCCACTCACCCTTCGCTCTGTTTTATGACGCAAGATATGGCGCGACAGGATTACACCGTCCCTAGCATACCAAAAAAAGCCATTTTTGCACAAGTAAATTTGATGAGATTGCCTAACATTGCCAGTTCAAACCTTATGCAGTCCCAATTCAAGGCGTACAAAGTTTGAATATTTGCCCCACAACGTTTCATCATTGATCAGATGGGCGCAAATGCCGATTCTGAGTTGATTGACAATGCCCTTTTCCTTGCCTATAATCCGCCACTATCTCCCTGAAGGGGGGATTTTTCGCGTGGAACGGAAGTGGTAGAGAAAGTGAGGGTGGTGACTGCTGCGCACGCAGTCGCCCAGTGATGTTATGAACCGAGGCAATGGAAGCGGCAGCAATCACACAGTACGTAAGAATCTTCATCATGAACTACAACGTCCCGAATACGGCGCACCCCCGCCCCCGCCACCTGACGAGAGCTATTGGGCCGCACTTCTTCAGGAAGGCGATGAGAGCTATGGCCGAAGTGGTGCCCGCGAGGATTGGAGTGATCTGAGCGGCTCTGCTGGAGGGCATGTGATTCCAAGCGACGACGATTGGGAACTGGCCCGGAAGGTCTACATCGAAGATGGGGTGGTTGAACTGAATGTGATCGGTTACAACCGCGGTGGACTGCTGGTGGGGTGGAACACGCTGCGGGGCTTTGTCCCTGCGAGCCAACTTACGGATTTTCCGGCCCTGCCGGATGGGCCCGCACGCCGGGCGGAACTCGCAGCACGGGTGGGTATCACCCTTCAGCTTCGGGTGATCGAACTAGATGCCCTGAACAACCGCCTCATCCTCTCGGAGCGGGCAGCCCAAGTCGCGGCGGGGACTCGCGCTCATATCCTTGACCACCTCCAGCGTGGGGATGTATGCAGCGGCAAGGTCACCAACCTGTGTGATTTTGGGGCTTTTGTTGATCTGGGCGGGGTTGAAGGGCTAATCCATATCTCAGAACTGAGTTGGGGGCGGGTGAATCATCCACGCGATATGCTCACTCGGGGGCAAGTTGTGCGTGTATATGTGATGGATGTCAGCCGTGATCAAGGTCGGGTTGCACTGAGTGTGAAGCGCCTTCAACCTGATCCATGGGAAACCGTTGATCAGCGCTACCGCATCGGGCAGGTGATTGAGGGGATCATCACCAATGTGGTCGATTTTGGGGCCTTCGCCCGCGTTGAAGAAGGTCTTGAGGGATTGATCCATGTGAGCGAACTGGCGGAGGGTAATTTCCTGCACCCCCGCAACGTGGTTAATGAGGGTGAACGGGTTTGGGTTAAGGTGCTCAACATTGATGGACATTCACGCCGGTTAGGACTCAGCCTGCGCGTGGCCGATGCTGCCACGACTGAGGGCGCATCGTCGGATGCTTCACCCATGTGATATTTCCTCATCCACCCTGCGCCCTCTCTAACCCACACAAGGCTGAAGAGGAACGCAGGGGGACGGGGCTAAAAGCCACTGTCCCCCCTGAGGCGGGGTGAAACAGAAGCGGTGCAAATGGTTTCTAGACTGCCTCTAGAGGCTTTTCGACCACCTCAATCAGCAGCTTTACGCAGGCTTCAACATCATCCAAATCAACCATTTCGCTGGTGGTGTGCACATACCGCGATGGGATTGAGATCGCGCCACTCGGGATACCACTGCCTGTCATCTGGATGGCAGCAGCATCGGTCGTACCGATGGTCATCACATCGATCTGGTAGGGGATACCTGCTGATTCTGCCCGTTTGATCATCAGATCACGTACTGCCGGGGGCACAATATGCCCTGCATCCATCGCCTTGATCGCGGCCCCTTTGCCGATCTTCACTGAAGCGTTTCGAGCTTTGGGAATGTCATCAGTCGGGGTTACATCAAGGGCAATGGCCATGTCCGGGGCGATCCCAAAGGCAGATACCCGCGCTCCGCGTATGCCGACTTCTTCCTGAGTGGTGAACACAAAATAGAGGGTATTGGACAAAGCTACCCCCTTGAGGCGACGCATGGCTTCAATGGCTACAACACATCCAATCCGATCATCAAGGCTCTTGGCGATCACCCGGCTGCCCTGCACGTCCATGCTGCGCCACATTGCGCCCACGTCGCCCACCTGTACCCGCTCAGAGGCACCTGCGCCGGTGAAATCAAGGAAAAAATCGCCTAGTGTAGCCGTCCCGGTGCGGTAGGGATTGGGTTCACCATCCAAGCCAATGACCCCGATCATCCCATTTTCAAGTTTAACTCTGCCTCCATTGAGGGTGGAGGAGAACAGCCCGCCGATCATCGAAAAGCGGGCAAAACCTTGTGGATCAATGTGATGAATGATAAACCCGATCTCGTCCATATGAGCCGCGATCATGATCTTCTTGCCGCCCGATCCCATACGACAGATCAAATTACCACCAGCATCAGTGCGGATTTCATCAGCCAGATTTTGAACTTCTTTTTGAATCAGGGCGCGCACCTGATATTCGTAGCCGGAAGGCCCCCACGCCTCTACCAGTGTGCGAATTAAGGCTTTATCGGGCATTGTGAATTATCTCCGTTCATTCTTGAAGTGATTCTGCGGTCAGGCGTGCGCCTAAAACACGAAGGAGCGCGGCGGTATGTTCCAGATCACGCACATCAACCAGCCCATTGGGACTGCTGCTGTAGCGTACCGGGATACCGATGGTGATGGTAGGGATACCAGCGGCTGTGGCGCTGATCACCTCTCCCTCCGTGCGGTGTGAGAGATTCAAAGCGTCGATCTGGTAGGGGATTCCTGCCTGCTGGGCCAGTTCACGGGTCAACCGGAATAGATTCCGGTGGGTTACATAAGGCGCTTCTGAAGCAACCAAAGCAGGCCCCCCACCAAGCCTAATCAAGGGGAAACGCGCTGCCCGTTCAGAGGAGTCTCGATCACCTTCAGGGGGGAGATCATTACACTCCACTGCGCGCAAGACTATAGCCGCATCTGGGCGCAGGCGGTAGGCAGCCGTGCGTGCGCCTCTGGCCCCAATATGATGCTGCACCGTGAAGGCGGGCAGCAGATCAACGGGTAGGGCATCACCTAACAGTAAGTCGATCAGCACGGCGCATGGAGCACGGCTTTCGAGCGCTTTCCCTCGTAGGGTATGTTCCCCCATCACCGCAAACTGCCCCTGATAAGCGGCCCGATCTCCCACAGCCGCACTTCCCGCACCTAGATCGATGGTCATATCGTCGGGTTCCGGTAGTGACTTTTGACCATAACTTTTGTGAATCGGTGCCCACAGCAGCATACCCGGGGTTTTGCCACTGCCCACACTGACTCGCTTAGCGGCTGAGAAGCGGGCGTCATGATCACCAATGCCCATCACCTGTGCGATCCCAGAGTCACAGCCAGTGATCATAAATCCGATCTCGTCCATATGGGCGGCGATCATCAGTCGTAGGGGGGTGGGGCTTGTGCCCGCTTTGCGCGCTGTGATGCTGCCCATCGCATCAATGATCACACTGCTTACCTGATCCTTGATCTGCTCCAGAATCAGCTTGCGCACTTCGGACTCATCACCAGAGACACCAACTGCCTCAGAGAGGGATTTTAGGCGGGTTTGGAGAGTCTCATTCATCTTTTTTTTCTCCCTCTTGAGAGTCCTTCTCCGATGGGGCTTTGTCCCATTGAATGGCGCTGAGGAAGTCAGGCTTTAAGCCTGTGATAAACTCCGTCAGGACGCGCCCAGCGCGCTCAATGTCCTTAAGATCGACGGTCTCAATGGCGGTGTGCATGTTGCGGATGGGGATGTTGAGCAGGGCGGAAGGGATACCTTCACGGGCAGTTTGAATGACCCACGCATCCGTGCCGCTGTGTCCCGGAAGGGGATCAATGGGCAGGGTGAGTTCGAGACGTTCGGACGCAGCCTTGATCGCTTCAAAGAGGGCGGGATGAAAATTTGCGCCCAAACTTAGAGGGGGATTTCCCCCTAACTTGTGAACATCCGCGCCACTCACTCCGGGCTGCTGCCCATAGGTCACATCAAGGGCGATGGCGATGTCTGGTTGCAGGTGGTATGCCTCCACGGCTGCCCCCCGGCTTCCAGTTTCTTCCTGAACCGCAGCCACAGCCAGTACATCCCATTCGTGTTTGCGTGATTGAAGCTGTTCAAGGCAGGCTGTGATCGCTGCGACGCAGGCCCGATCATCCATTGCTTTGCCTACCAAAAGCCCGTTTCCTAACTCGATCATGGGTAGATCAACGGTGATCGGATCACCCACCCGAACGAGTGCAGCCACGCGCTCTGGAGGTAGGCACAAATCAACGTAAAGATCGTCAAGGGCTGCGTACACCCCCTGATTCTCGGATGACAGCGTGGGTTGAGGCACAATCCCAATGAGGCCGGGCACAGGCTCTCTACCATGCACCAAGACGGGCAGCCCCGGCAAGATACGGGCATCGATCCCCCCCAACCGAGAAACCTTAAGAAAGGTACCACGTACTTCGCGCACTATCATGCCGATCTCGTCCATATGGGCACAGAGCATGATCCGACGGCGGGTTCCATCAGAGCTATCCGTTTGAGTACCCCGCTTGAGGGCAATGAGACTCCCGCTTTTGCCTATTTCAAGGCTGTCCACAAGCGGCGACCATGCCTCTTGGATGACTCGTCCTACAGGTGCTTCAAAGCCTGATGGCCCGTGCTGTTCCACGAGTGTTTTGAGATGCTGCTTAAGGTCCAAAGGCGCTTTCCTATTTTCAAACTAAATAAACCGGGCAATAGATATAGATGCTGAGGGTGCGTTGTATCTCCCTGCTAACTGCTCTCAGGGGGCAAACGCGCCGCTCTGAGTTAGGGATCATGGGGAAGGGGGCGTTTCCGTAGGCAGCGGGCACGAGATGCTGCTTGTCTGAAGCGCCGCGATCAAGGTGAAGGTTACCAGCCCCGGGCTGCCAGTTGCGGTGATCAGGATGTTTTCACCTGCCCCAAGCAGAATGGTCCCTTGATCGAGGGCCGCGCCGTTCTGATCGGTGATCACGTAGTTTTCGGGTTCACTCATGACGCCACCAGTGTTCACCACCGTGAAACTGACAGTGTAGGATTGATCACATACCCCGGGTAGTATGCCTAACTGTGGCAGAGCAGTGGGGACAGCCATTTCGGTCGGCGTCTCG
>JACSRJ010000309.1 GCA_014879835.1 Anaerolinea sp. | reverse complement strand
GATGCCGTTGGTCACCTGGTCGAGGATGACCGAGCGCGAGGAGTCGGCCAGGTCGGAGTCGATCTCGACGCCGCGGTTGATCGGGCCGGGGTGCATGATGATGGCCTTGGGGTTGAGCCACGAGGCGCGGGTCTTGTTGAGCCCGTAGGTGCTGGTGTACTCGCCCAGCGAGGGGAAGAGGCCCGCGGCCTGCCGCTCGTGCTGTATCCGCAGCAGCATGACCACCTCGGCGTCGGCCAGCGCGCCGCGCAGATCGTGCGACACGCTCACACCCATCGACGTGAACCAGTGCGGCACCAGCGTGGAGGGGCCGACGAGCGTCACGTCGGCGCCCATCTTGGTGAGCAGTTCGCACCCACCCTGACTGTTAGAGATGAAGGCGTCATATTCGCCCAGATCAGCGCCCTGATAAATCTTAAAACCGGTGGAGAATCCGGCAAATTCGGGCAGGCTGGCGGGCACATCACCATCGTAGTAAAACACAGGCTTATGGTATTTCTGGCGGATATAGGTGGCTAGTCCGGTCACATGGTTGAGGGGGATGGTCAGGAAGATCACCGCATTAATATCGGGGTGGGCACTCAGGTGTTTATCCATGAACCCCTTCCAGCGCGGCAAGATGAGCTTTTGGGCGAGACTGCGCTGCAAACGGTCGGCGCCGGATTCACCCGACTGTCCAGTATTCACTGCCCCTCCCCGGCGCATTTTGCCCGCTGCATCCCGCAGCCATTTGAAAACATCCCCATACCCCTTGACCGGGTTAGGCAGGGCGCGCCACCATAAGCTTTCGATGGACGCTCCCTGATAGGGGGTGGCTAAAACATCTGCCCCAACTTCATAGAGCGCCTTGAGAAGCTGCCACCATGCAGGGGTCGCGCTGTAAGGCGCGGTCAGATCGAGAGACGAGACCACAAAAAGCAGTTTCGGCACGGTGCGCTCACTTTCTTTTGCCCCGTCATTGGCACGGGGTCGGGTTTGCCTTCAGGAATGCTGCCACTGTTTCCCCTGCGAGGGTTTGTCCCATCTGATTCCAGTGGGTGTCATAGGCATAATACAGCACTTCCCCACGGGCTGCGCCCTCTCGAAAAGGGGGCACCAAATCCACAAAGGGGATACCTAAGCGCTCCGCCAGTGCTTGAATCGCGTCCCGCTGGTTATCCAGACGCCCCATCACAGCCTCAAAGGTGGCGGGCATGACCTTACCTTCGATCAACACCCCGGACGAGGGTAGAGTCATCTCCTCTACGGTGGAGAGCATCCGCGCTCGATCTTCAGGGATCACGTAAGGGGCGTAGATATGCGGCGCGGAGGGGAAGTAAGCGAGGATCAAACAGGCCCGCGACTCGTTGAGGCTTGCCTGCATCTCACGGAAATACCGCTCAACCTCGCGCATATTGTCGGAGTCATCGTACACCTTCCGTTCACCGTTGATCCAGCCCAGATAACCATCCAGAAACGCCATCTCGTAACGGTTTCCTTGAAGTTCCACCCACACCGGGAACTGGTACAGGTTGTCAGGACGAGGGGTGGGTAGGACAAATGATCCACCCAACTGCTGGAGGTTCTCACGGGCAGCGGTGGGGGGCACAAACTCACCCCGCCACCGGGCAGAGGGCGCATCATACAGATCGTTGCCCTCAAAATAACCCACAATCACCATTTGAGGTTTATGCTTCAGCCCATAATCGCGCAGCACCCGCGCTTCTTCGGCTGGGCCATATCCCCGAAAGCCCATGTTATAAACGGGCGTGCCCAACGCTGCCGCCAGCACATCCGACCACGGCAGCGCCACATTGGTGCCCTCAGTGAAGGAATCACCCAAGGCGAGGATCGGATATACGGTGGCCGGCACCGCTGGAACCCGAAAGCCATCCGCATCCCACACGAGGCGATGGCGGCTGAGGATTTCATTGGGGTCTGCGGGCGGCCTGATGGCTTCAGGGCGATGGAAAAAGAGATCTCCCATGCCAGCGGTGAAGATCACTTCGCCCCCGGCTGGGCGGGGAAGCAGGCGAATCAGGGCCAGCGAGAGCAGGGTCGCCAACCCCACCCCAAAAGTTACCAGCAAAAGACGCACCCATAAACGAGGTTGGGTTGAAGTTGCGCTCATGGGTGTGGGGTTACTTGTGGCGTCGGGCAAGTTCGGCGCAGATGTCATCAGGGGTCAAACCACACTGAGCCAGCAGCACCAGTGCATGGTAAGTCAGGTCGGCCAGTTCACTGATTAAACGCTCTTTACCTTGGCTGTGCGCGGCGATCACCACTTCGACCGCCTCCTCGCCGACCTTTTTGCTGATCTCATCCAACCCTGCGCTGAATAATTGGGTCGTGTAGGAGCCAGTTTTGGGGTTTGTTTTACGATCCAGTATGGTGGCGAAAAGGCTGTCCACAATTGTGCTGCTGTCTGACATGAGCATCCTTTATTGATGGTATCGATCAGAAGTTGGAGCGGCTTCTCCCCTCACACTTCCGCGGTGAGTTCTTCGATCCGCCGGAAAAAACACGAAGTTGCGCCAGTATGGCAGGCAGGGCCTGCGGGCTTGACCCTCACCAGCAGAGTATCCGCGTCACAATCTACCCGAATCTCCACCACCTGCATCACGTTGCCGGAGGTCGCACCTTTATGCCATAGTTCTTCCCGGCTGCGGCTCCAGAACACTGCTTCGCCCCGCTCCTGCGTCAGGCGCAGCGACTCGGCGTTCATCCAACCGACCATCAAGACCTGATGGCTGTCGGCGTCCTGCACTACCGCCGTGATCAAGCCCCGCTCGTCAAAGTGAATCGTCTCCGATACCTGACTCATTCCCTGCCTCTCCATGCACGGTCAGACTAACGTAGCCCTAACTCGTTCCGGGCGATCACCAGCCGCTGAATCTCACTAGTGCCTTCGTAAATCTCGGTGATTTTGGCATCGCGGAAGTAACGTTCAACGGGCATTTCTTTACTGTAGCCCATACCCCCGTGAATCTGCACCGCCTGATGGGCACAGAACATGGCGGTCTCGCTGGCGAAGAGCTTGGCCATGCTGGCCTCGGTGGTGTAACGTCCGCCCGTGCCTTTAGCGCTCTCTTTGGCCAGCGCCGCATTGTAGATCAGCAGGCGTGAGGCTTCGATCCGGGTTTTCATGTCGGCGATCTTCGCTTGAAGCATTTGGAAGGTGCCGATGGGTGCGCCAAAGGCCTCACGGGTGCGGCAGTACTCAACGGAGGCTTCATAGGCCGCCTCGGCGATCCCCAGTGCCTGTGATGCGATCCCGATCCGCCCCGCATCAAGCACGGTCATGGCGATCTTGAAGCCTTTACCCACCTCGCCCAGAACGTTTTCGACTGGACAGCAGTAGTCATCAAAGATCAGTTCGCTGGTAGCGCTGGCCCGGATGCCTAGTTTGGGTTCTTTTTTACCGGGGGCAAAACCGGGTTTGTCGGTCTCGATCAAAAAGGCGGTGATGCCGCTGTGCCCATGCTCCGGTGCGGTCATGGTGAACAGTACCACATAATCCGCAACAGGCCCTGAAGTCACCCAACTTTTGCGTCCATTAATCACGTAATGGGTGCCATCGCTGCTTAGGACTGCACGGCTTTTCATGTTACCCGCATCACTGCCGCTCATGGGTTCGGTCAGACTGTAAGCGCCGATCTTCTCACCAGTGGCCACATCCCTCAGGTACTTTTGCTTTTGGGTCTCTGTCCCAAAGCGGTAAATGGCATGGCAAAAGAGGCTGTTGTTCACGCTCAGGATGGTGCTGGTGGCTGCATCAGCTTTGGCGATCTCCTCCATGGCCAGCACATAGGCGACGGTATCCATGCCAGCCCCGCCGTATGCTTCAGGGATTTCGATGCCCATCAGCCCCATCTTGCCCATTTCCTTAACGATCTCCATGGGGAAATCGCCGGTCTCATCAAAGTGAGCAGCCACCGGGGTGATCTTTCGTTTGGCGAACTCACGCACGCTGCGGCGCAGCGCTTCATGTTCCTCGGACAACCGTAAATTGAGGGACTGGGTATCCATCGTTAAACCTCTTTAGCGATTCGATGAAAGCATTACTCGATTGGCGGGGATTATAACACCTCACCCTCGACGCTTCCCCGGAATATAGGATTCAAGGATAGAACCGCCGATGAACTCCCGCAGGATCGAGTCGTCAGGCACAAAGGATGAATCCGCTGGGCGCACCCAACGCAAGAACGAGAGCAGACGTTTCGCCTCGATATAGTGGCGGGTGTTGGGGTCTACCTGACGCAGCAGCGGCTCCGCTTGAGCGCGGATCATGGCCAGTTCGTAAGGCAGACTCGAATTAAACATCACGTCGGCGTTTTCCTGATGGGGGAAGATGTTTCGCTTTTCACCCCGCCGAACGCTCTCCCAACGGCTGATGGTGTCGATGGCCTTGTACCCCCTTGTGCGGGCATCACGCAGAATGCGGCGCAGCAGCCGTACATCGGTGGTGGGTACGCGGTTATGACGGTCAAGGTTGAGGGCCGTTAGGGCGGAAACGTACACGCGGAAGACCCGATCTGCCGGGATGCTGGGCAAAAGTTGAGGATTCAATCCATGAATCCCTTCCGCGATGATGATCTGATCAGGCATGAGTTTTGCCACTTGACCGGGGAAACTTCGTCCTTGTTTGAAGTCAAAGTGCGGCATCTGGACTTCTTCCCCAGCGATCAGTCCTTGAACATCGGTGTTCATCCGGGTGCGATCCATCGCATCCAGCGACTCAAAGTCGTAGTTACCGTGTTCGTCACGGGGGGTATGTTCGCGGTCTACAAAGTAGTTGTCCATCTCCAGCGTAAAGGGTTGAATGCCATACGCCATCAACTGCACCGCAAGGCGTTTGGAGAAGGTGGTTTTGCCCGCTGATGAAGGGCCCGCGATCAACACCAACTTTAAGCCCCGTGCGTGCCGCTCCGCGATCATTCTGGCGATTTCACCGAGGTAACGGGAGTGGAGGGCTTCAGCGATCAGCACTTCCTCCCGGATGCGTCCATCCTCGATAGCATGATTGAGGGTGCCAATGTCCTCCAAGCCCATTACCCGCCGCCATGCCTTTTCCTGTTGAAAGACTCGCTCCAACTTGCTGGAGGCCTGATAAGGCAGCAGCGAATCGGTAAATTCGGGGCGGGGATAAACAAGGATGAATCCCTGTTCCATCGGGTAGAGCGCAAAAATCGAGAGGTAACCCGTTGAGGGCACCATATACCCAAAGAGGTAATCGATCTTCCCACGCAGGGTGTAGATGGTCAGGTAGTCCTTTTCGCGGTTCTTGAGCAGGCGCACCATATCATCATCGCCGTGATCGGTGAACCATGTCACTGCCTCTGCAAGGGGGATGGTCTTGCGCTCAAAAGGTTCATCGGCGGCCACGATCTCCTTCATGCGCGCCAGAATTGCATCCAGTTCAGCGCGGCTGAAGTTCGGGCGTCCAACCGGTTCGCAGTAAAAGCCGCCTGTGGGGATCGAATGTTCAACCGCGATCTTCACTCCGGGGAACAGTTCCGCCGCCGCTGTGATCAGCAAAAAGACCAGTGAGCGGCGGTAGATTCGTCCGCCATCACTGTCATTGAGAAAGATCGGCTGGATTTTTATGTCACGGCTGACAGCGTAGGTCAGTTCGACCAGTTGGTTATCAACGACTGCCCCTAATACAGGGCGCTCAGGATGACCATCCGGGAAAGCTGCATCCACATAGGTAAGCAGCGGCGTCCCTACTGGGGCACTATAAACGCACCCATCCGGAAAGGTCACACGAGCATCGGTGCGGGGTTCACTCCGGGCGATTGTCATAAGGCAGCGATTCTCCCAATAAAAACAATATCACTTGAAACCTGACTATCCGTGTTTAGAGACAAAAAAACGGGTCTGCGACCCGTTTCAGAAAAAGCATTGGCTTGGCTGCCAAAGCGAAACCATCGCACAAAAAGCCATTAGCCCTGACGCTGTTTGTGCTTGGGGTCAGCGCTGCAAATCACATACAGATAACCGCGCCGACGTACAAAACGACACTTGGCGCAGATTTTGCGCACCGAAGGACGTACTTTCATGAACGGAAGCCTCCATTTTACTCAAATGGTTATTATACGAGGGGAAAATGACTTTTTCTACGGCCAATTTGAGGATGCGCCTCTATTGGGCTTTGATCAAGCCCTTCTGATGGTACCACTGATAGGTATCCTCAAGGCTCTGGCGGATCGGGATCTGCGGCTCACCCAGTTCGCGCCGGGCTTTACGGCTGTCAAAACACACCTGACGGGCGCTTAACCAGACCTGATTGGCGTCGATGGGCAGGGGCGCACCCAACCGTTTGAGCAGCCCGATCCCGTTCACGATCAGGGGCACAGCAGGTGCGGGCATGGGTAGGGAGGGCGCACGCACCCCCACGATCTCAGCGATCAGTTTAAAGAGCGCCTGATAGCTCAGGTCTTCGGTGCCGATCAGGTAACGTTCTCCCGGACGGCCTCGCTCTGCTGCGGCCAAATGCGCTTGGGCCACATCACGCACATCGACCGCGGTGACGCTACCTCTGGGGTATACCGGGGGCACCACCCCTCGCGCAAATTCGGCCACCATACTGCCCGAAATGAGGTTAATATCGCCCGGGCCAAAAACCACGGTGGGGTTGATCAGGATCACTTCCTGCCCGGCTTTCACCGCGGCCAGCGCTTCCTGTTCGCACAGGGCTTTACTGTGCCCGTAGGGAAACCGTGAAGGGGGCAAATTAAAGGGTACACTCTCGTCGGCTGGTAAACCGTCCTCACGCAGCCCCACCGCAGCCGCGCTGCTGGTGAGGATCACCCGCTTGACCCCGGCCCGTTTGGCCGCATCCAAAATATGGCGTGTTCCTTGTACATTCACAATGTACAGATTCTCGCGGGAGGCGCGCCAGTAATCGGCAACGGCGGCGGTGTGAAAGACCCAATCGCAGCCCGCCATAGCCTGATCCAGCGAAGGCAGGTCAAGAATGTCACCGATGGCGTGTTCAACAGGCAGATCAGCGATCAGATCAAGGCGGGACGAGGCGCGCCTCAAAATTCGTGCGGTGTGTCCGGCACCAGTAAGGGTGCGGGCAAGGTGCGAACCTACAAACCCGGTTCCCCCGGTGATGAGCGCTTTGGCCACAGTCAGGTGTCCTTTCTTAGGGGTTATCCACGCGCCTCTGGCGCAAGGGTCGGAGTCCCCATTGGCGTGACCTCAATCGGCGTGGGGGTGGCCTGATCGAGCGAGGCATTCGGGGTGAAAGTCTGATCAAATATCTGCCCACGCACCCCTAACGTCCCCAAGTCCGTCCCGTTCACCACAGCCCGCACCCCAAAAGCATTGGAGGCCCGCACCCGCACCTGAGTGCCTCGGTACTGGAGGATGGTGTTGGGCGCTGGCGCACCCTGATAACTGACCACCCCATCAACCGTCACCTGAAGCCATGTACGTGCCTTCACCTCAAGTTGAATGGAGACGTCGGTGAATACTTCCTGCCCCTTGGAGGGTGGCGCGCTGGGATCAACGGTAGCGGTCGGGGGGATTGGGGTGAAGCCCGTTGTTGGGGTCGCCTCTAGGGTGGGCAAAACCGGCACTGTAGCCAAAATGCCCTCGTTCAGATTAGGTCGATTCGCGGCAACAGACAGGGCCAGCACACCGCCTGCAATAATCAGCACCAACATCAGGGTGAGGACCACCCATAACCAGCGCCGCCGGGGCGGTTCTACCACAGTTGGATACAGCCCAGACGCCCGGTTTGCGGTTGCGCCTGTCACATTGGTTTTGCCTGTGACCGCGATATATTCGCCTGTCCGCCCCAGACGGCGCTTTCGACTGCCACCCGCAATCACCTCATCCCAACGGGTAACCAGCGTTTCCGCATCCAGCCCAAGATAGCGGGCGTAGTTGCGCAAAAAGCCTCTGGTTTGAACCGGAGCGGGCAGTTGATCAAGCTGCCCAGTCTCCAGCGCTTCCAGAAATTTGGCCCGAATGTGAATTTTTTGTTCTACCTGTCGAAGAGACAAACGGCGATGCTCACGAGCAATGCGCAGTTCGATGCCTATCGACTCTAGGTCGGACATAGTGCCGGGGCGCAGAGCGCGGCTTAGCCCTGATCGGCGTCGGCGGGGGTTTCGGGTTGTTCCGCAGCAGCTTTGGCAGCGGCCGCTTCGGCCTCACGGCGAGCGATAAAATCGTTCAGCTCTTCTTCGCGTACCACCACCACATTGACCACCGGGGAGACCTCACCCATGCGCACGGGCACTTCGTAGCGGCCTAACTCCCGAATCTGGCGGTCGCTGATACGACGGCGATTAATATCCACCCCAGTCTTGTCCATGATGCCATCTTTGATCATCTGACTGGTGATCGAACCATAGAGCTTATTATTGGTGCCCGCCTTCATCCCAAAGACCAGTTCCAGCCCATTGATTTTGGCCGCGGCCTCGTTGATGCGGCCGGTGATCTGAGCGCGGTTCTCGGTGGCTTTGGCCCGCAGTTCCGCCATCTTTTCGAGGTTGGCTTTGTTGGCCGGGATCGCCATTTTGCGAGGGATCAACCAGTTACGGGCGAAGCCATCGGCGACATTCACCACTTCGCCGGCAACCCCGTGTTTATACACATACTCAGTGAGAATAACCTTCATTGGGGTATCCTTCCAGATATTTCCGCAGTAATTGGGGCAGAATCCTAACCTAAATCGCGCCGATATTCAAGGCTCACCCTGAGAACCCTGTGGAATCGAATCAAAAGGCTGGGCTTATGCCTCACGTTGACTGATCTTTTTGACAAGCGTCTTGACCACCGCGGCCGCATTGCCCATGAGGGCAGGCCCGTGCCCCAACGCCAATGTGTGTAGGTTGAGCGCCTCCACCTTGTGAATGGACTCTATACAGGCTTTCCAATCAATGGAAGCTGCCCGGAAAGGCATGGTCAGGCCCAGACGGGGCAGAAGATGCATCATCACATCACCGCCGATGAGCAAATGTGCCTCTGGTAAATAAAAACCAACCTGACCGAAGGTGTGCCCCGGCAGGTTGATCACTTTTAGACCCGGCAGCACAAAATCGAGATCGGTCTGTTCTTCCAACAGTCCATCAACCTGAACGGGCTTGCTTTGCCCGGCCAGCATAAAGGACATCAACCACGACATGCCCCGCAGTTCGGATCGCGGCGGATAAGCGATTTTGGCCTCACCCGTGACGATCTTACGCTCATAAGGACTGGCATAAATCTTGGCCTGAGGCACCGCCTCGTGAAGGGACTTTAGCCCCCCAACGTGATCAAAGTGCGCGTGGGTGGTTAAGATGTGGCGCACATCAGCCAGCTTCAGACCCAAGGCCGCCAGATTCTTTTGAAGGCTGGTGACTGTGCCTTTACTCACGCCTGCATCCACCACCACCACCCCATCCGCGCCGGTGATGAGGTACACATTCACAAAACCGAGGAGGGTGATCTGGTAAATATGGCTGTGAATTTGCTGCATAGAGGCTATTCCCGACCTTCTATTGACTGTGCCAAGGCTTTCACAAAAGCGATCTCATCCGAGTGTACCAAATGTCCCATATTAGGGTAAATACGTTCAGTCACGTCCGCCTCAAGCGCTTTAAAGGCAGCGGCACTTTCATGCACGCGCCACAGGGGAATATGCCTATCAATGTCGCTGCACCCCAAAAAGACCGGCGTTCCCATCAGCGATCCGGGATAACTAAACACCTGCCCCGGCTCACCGATCAAACCGCCGCTCAACCCGATCACCCCTCCATAACGGCGGGCATGGCGGGCCGCATATTCGAGAGTAAGGCAGGCCCCCTGTGAAAAACCCAGCAGGATCACCCGTTCAGAGGGGATGCCCGCCTGCATCACCTTCTCAACCAGCCCATCAATGACCCTCAACGCGGAACTCAGGTAGGGTTCGTTGGAGGCGATGGGAGCGGTGAACCAGTTAGGATACCATGTGAAGCCAGCGGCCTGAGGCGCTAAATAAGCAAAATGTTGGGTTTCAAATTCGTCCGCTAAGGCCAAGATATAGTGGGGGGATGCGCCTCGCCCATGAATCATAATCATGACGCACCGCGCCTGATCCAGTTCTATACCTCTGGTGTGGAGGGGCTGTCCTTCGTGAATGGGTGTTGTCATGCGGTCTTGAAACGCCTATTCCACTTTAATGAGTTCAGAGAGTCAATGGTAACCTGAGCGTCGGACTTTGGGGGCTGTGCTGGGTCAGGGCACCCTGACCCAGAGAGTGGATGCGCCCTAGCACATTCCCTGTTTATTTGGGAAACTGCATCATGGGTCAGCAGCCTGATCCTCACACATCGGACTGCTGACAGCTCACTTTCTTGGGGCCCTTAGCTCCCCGGCGTGGGGGTCAAGGTTGGGGTGACCCGTGACAGTTCTGAGACCTTGGTGATCAGATCAAGGATACGGATGCGTTCCTCTTCCCACTCATATTGACTGTTGGCATAAAGCGCCTCGTTCAGAGCAGCGCCCGCTGCGGTGAGATCACCCCGCTGGATATGCACCTCGGCCAGTTCGATCATCACCTGTGCCCACCAGCGATTTTCCTCAAAGGCCTGAACAAAGAAAGGCACCGCTTCGTGCAACTCCCCTAGCAGCACCAGAATACGCCCCAAATCCAAAGGTACATAACGATCCAAGCCGGGGTTGAGGAACGGGGTGTCATAACGCCACCGCTCCACTTCAAACAGCCTTTGCAGCAGATCTAACGCCTGTTCGTACTCGCCTGAATCCCACGCAAACAGGGCCTTCATGTAGATCACCTTGGGGTTTTCAGGATCAAGCCCTTCAACGATGGCGAACCACTTCTGCGCCGTTTCATCCTGTTCCACGTAGCGGGCCACGTAGACCCCATCAATCAGATAGTTAGGATCGGTCTCGTTGTTTACCTCGATCTGCTGGCGATAGAGTTCAAAGGCTTTGGGCCCTTGTTCTGTGTTGAAGTAGGCAACCGCGAGCCGCCCGTGCAGGTAGGTTTGGGGGTAGAGGGCGATAGCCTGCTCCAGATCAGGGATCGCATCGGCATAACGGTAGTGTTCAAAGCGGAAAACACCCCGCTGGACGTACCACTCTGGCTCATTGGGTTCAAGTTCAATGGCCCGGCTGTAGTAGGCGTCGGCCAATTCGTCGGAGGCCCCAAACTCCTCAAAGTCATGAACACAGTGCGCCCACTGCACATATGCGGCCCCGATCTGGGTACCTTTATCGATGGCCTCGCGGAAGTTGAGACAGGCCTGATAACGATATTCGTTCCGGGTGCGATCATAATAATCGCCCAGATAGTGATAGGCGTCAGCACGGGCCGGGTTGATCTGAATGGACTGTGTGATCACCGTTTTGGCTGCCACTAAGGTGCTGGGTTCGTTGTCCCGCCACATCAAAGTCTGGGCCATCAGCACCAGTAGATCGTAACTCTGGGGATCGGCTCGAAGGGCCTGTTCTACCTGAGTATAGGCATTTTCCCATGACCCATCGCGCAGCGCGTTGATCACCTGCGCCTTGAGTTCGCGGTAGCGCTCATCCACCTGATTAAGGGCGATCTGCTCCGGGGGAACTTGCGCGATCACGATTGGGGTAGGCTCTGGGGTCTCCTCTGAGGGCGGTTCAAAAGCGCTGATCGTTGGCTGTGGCTCCGAGGATAGAAGCTCCGTCAGAGGCTTATCCGAACGCAGTTCTGTCAGCACTTCTTCGATCCGGGCCCGTTCCTGTGCATTGGGGCGCTGGCGATTGATCTCCAGAGCGCGGCGCAAGTCCTCACGGGCTTCATCAAAACGCTTCAAAAAACGGAAGACCAGCGCCCTCTCCAACGAGGGGCGGGCCCAGTATTCGGCCTCAATGGCCGCGCCATAGGACTCGATGGCTTCATCATACCGTTCAAGTTTGACCAGCAGCCTAGCCCGATCAAGGTTCAGTTCGTGATCAAACTGGATGTTCAGGTAGGGGTACTGATAATCCTGTTTGAGGCTGATCGCTGTTTCCAGCACTGCCAGTGCAGCTTCGGTCTCACCTCTTTGGGACGCGATCAAAGCGCGTACATACAGCGCCCGAACATTGGTGGGTTCAAAAACCAGCGCCGTATCCGACCATGCTTGGGCTTCATCCAGACGTCCGCCATAAAGGGCTACCGTCGCAGCATCCGCATAGTAACCAGAGTCAGTGTTGTGCTCAACGATGATCCCTTCAGCATAAAGATTAAAGGCTTCCTGCCGCTCGTCCTGTTTGAGCAGCACGAACCCTAAGGGACGGTGAAGCCCGTATGCAGGCCGCGGGTAGAGATCAAGCGCCTGCCAGTAACTCTCCTCCGATTCGGCCCAACGTCCCCAACGCATGAAAAAGTCAGCGCGCTGCTCGTAGAGGTAGGCATCTTTGGGGGTGAGTTCAATGGCTGTCTCTTATACACATCT
>JACSRJ010000169.1 GCA_014879835.1 Anaerolinea sp. | reverse complement strand
CGGTGGGTGCAGGGGTTTTGGTGATCATGATCACGTTCGGATCAGGGGTCGCTGAGACAACGATCACCACCTGCACTGGAGGGAATCCCTGACATGCGCCCAAGGCCAAAACAAGTGCCACCATTGGCAGCATCAGTTTGATACGAAGCGGGTGTGTGTTCATCCTCACGAGCCTGTTGATCTCTCACTTCTTGAAGGTGGACAGGGAGCCAAGTTTACCACCTTCCACTGCCTGCGTCTATCATCGGCGGGCAAACGGTGAGCAATCGGGGAGTAAACGAAACCTCCTCCCCTGACCGCGCCAACGGGTTTAAGGGAGGAGGTTTGTTAAAGGTGACTGTTCCTTAACCTTTGGGGAGAAGATTCACAAGAACAGCCAGTAAAGATGCACTTCAGTTGCTCTTGGTCGCTTCCATCGTTGGCTCTGGGGTGGCCGCTTTGGGATTCCCCGGCACAATGATCTCACCGCTCTTGATCTTCTCCATCGTCTCCTCCGCGGCCTTCATCACCTCTTCGGGCAGGGTGATGGCTTCGTTAAAGACCATGGTCAAACCGCTGTTGAGCGAAATTTCGTAAGCTTTGCCACCAAGGGTGCCAGCTTCACGGTTGGCGATGATGTCGGTCAGGACTGGAACCCAATCAAAAACCTGCACGGCCACAACAGTATCGGGCCAGCCAGCCGTCTGGTCGGACTGCGTGCCAAACCAGTAACCTTTTGCCTTCTGGATTTCAGAGATCGCCCCCGGAACCTGCTGGGCAGAGCCGGTCAGGATGTCCGCGCCTTGGGTGATCAGGGTCTTGGCGGATTCGGTCGCCTTGGCCGTATCCCCAAAGCTCTCAGTGAAGATCACTTTCACATCGATATCGGCTTTGGTGGCTTTTGCACCCGCCACAAAACCATCAATGTAGAGTTTGGCGTCACCGGCGTTCACCGGCCCGACCACACCCAACACCCCGGACTTGGAGAGCATGGCGGCAATCACGCCATTCACATAACCACCTTCTTCAGCGCGGGCTTCATAAGCAAAGACATTGGTCAGACCAACATCCGCACCGGTGTCGGAGGCCGTACCCCATGCAAACGAAACTTCGGGAAACTCCGCGGCCACTTCAAACATCGAGGCCCCATATTGAGTCCCATGGGCGATCACCAGATCGTACCCCTGAGAAGCGTAATCGCGCATGGCTGCGGCTGCATCCGGCACCCGGAACAGCCCTTCGGAGACGGTTACTTCGACCGCTTCCTCACCACCCATTTCCTCCTGCACCTTCAGCAGCGCATCCACCATGCTCTGGCTCCAAGCAAGGTCATTTTTGGCGCTGGGGGTGATCACCGCAATGCGCAGTTTGTCTTGGGCCTGCGCGGGGTTAGCGACGCTGCCCACGAGCGCCACCACCATACAAACGACGGTCAGCAGCATGAATAGACGAGATTTCATCGGTTTGTTTCTCCTTTGTCCTGAAACTAACTCTCCTCACGACGGAAGGGTCTGCCCAATGCCGCCGGAGTCTGCGTCTTGTACAGATACACCGCGATGATCAAAGCGATGATGGTGACAATGTTCGGGAGCATGGTCACCAAACTGGAGGAGATTTGCACGCCAAAGGCCTGCAACCACAACTGAAGGGTGGTCACCACACTAAACAGGAGCGTCCCGAACATGATCCCGATGGGTGACCAGCGCCCAAAATAGACCAGCGCGACGGCGATAAAGCCGATCCCGTTGGTCATATTTTCCTGAAAGATATTGGTCTGGGCAATGGATAACGAAACGCCTGCCGCACCTGCCATCGCCCCGCCAAAAATGACCGCTAGATAACGCACCGCTGCCACATTAACCCCAAGCGAATCGGCAGCCTGAGGGTTCTGCCCCGCAGCCCGGATGTTTAAACCTAGTGGGGTTTTGTTTAATACAAACCACGTCAAGGGAACCATCAAAAAGGCCAAATACACCAACAGATGGTGATCAAACAGCACCTTACCCACCAGCGGTAGTTGGCTCAACCCCGGGATCGGGGCAGAGGTAAAACTCTGGCTGACTGGGCGCGGGGTTTCCACAAGGGCGTTAAAGAGCAGGGTTGAAAGCCCCAAGCCAAACATGTACAAACCGATGCCACTGATGCCCTGCTCCGCTTTTAGGGCAACGCTGATGAAGGCCATGGCCAAGCCCATTAGGGCCCCCACCAATACCCCAATGATCAGGCCAACCAGCGGCGAAGCACCGGAGTAGACGCTGTAAAAGGCTGAAAACGCCCCCATGAGCATGATCCCATCAACGCCCAGATTGTAAATCCCGGCGCGCTGTCCGACGGCCTCACCGATGCCCGCAAAGAGATAAGGGGTTGCAGCCGCAACACCCTGTGCCGCGATCTGGACAATGGTTGTGGTGGTATCAGCCATGCTTTATCCGGCCTCCTCTGCCAGCGTGGGCTGGCCTATTTCGCTCTCAAGGGTGGGCATTCGTCCCTGTTCCGCGGCACGGCGGATTCGATAACGGCGGGTGATCTCGGTGCTGCCCACTACAAACAGCACAATCAGTCCTTGCAGCACGGTCACCATCGCTTGATTGATGCCCACCGACTGAAGTTTGCTGCCACTGACCAGCAGCCCCCCAAAGAGCAGTGAGGCCGGGATCGCCGCCACTGGATGCAGCCCCCCAAAGAGGGCCACCACAATCCCCGAAAAACCGTAACCCGTGGAAAAGTCCTGAATGGTTCGGTGTGTTACCCCCAACACCTCGATCCCACCGGCCAAACCGGCCAGTGCGCCGCTGAGGAGCATCGCCTGAACCACCGTACCGGGTACTTGAATGCCCGCATAACGTGAGGCGTCCGGGTTTGCCCCGATGGCCCGAATGCGATAACCCGCAACCGTTCGCCACAGGAAAAAGAAGCCCACAAAGGCCAGAATCACAGCCACAATCGCCCCAGCATGGAAGAAGGTGCGGGGGATCAACAGAGGCAGCCATGCCTGCTTGGGAATCTGGGCCGTCTGGATGATGTTGGCGCTGGTGGCGCTGGCACTGGAATCACGCATCGGCCCGGTGAGCAGCAGGATCAGAAGCTGGATCGCAATCTGATTCATCATGATCGTGCTCAGGATTTCGTTAACCCCAAAGCGGGCCTTGAGGACTCCCGCGATCCCGCCCCACACAGCGCCCGCCAGTGCCCCCGCGATCAGCGAGAGGGTGATCAGAAGCCCGCTCGGAAGGGACTCAAAGGCCAGTGCAAAGGCGGTGGTGGCCAACCCCCCTACGATCACCTGTCCTTCCGCGCCAATATTCAAGACATTGGCCCGAAAAGCGATGCAGATTCCGATGGCCACTAGTAAAAGCGGGGTTGCTTTGCCGATGGTCTGACTGAGGCTGTAAGTGCTGTTGAGCGCGCCGCTGATCAGTTTTTCGTAGACCTTTAAGGGATCTGTGTTGAGCGCGATTAAAAAGACCGCGCCCACCAAAAGCGCCGCTACGATGGCCATAAAAGGCACAAGGATGGGCAATAATACCGCAGCTATTCTTGATCGCATGGTGAAATAGGGTAATCTAATGGAAACAACATTGCATCATATCGTTTCTCACAAAAAAGCGGGCGAAGGTTTAGGCAGATCGCCCAAAGATGGCTTCGATCATACCTCAAAGCGCGTGGGATTTCAGGACAAAAATCATGAAACTCTGGTCAAAGTATCACATTCCAACCTCTGTTGAGGAAGCCCTTGCCCTGCTGGCATCCTATCAGGGGCAGGCCCGTCTGGTGGCTGGAGGTACTGATCTCCTGATTGAAATGCAGCAGGCGAGTCACGTCCTTACAACCCTGATCGACGTCACCAAAATCCCAGAACTGCGGGTTCAGGAACTTGATGGGGACAGCCTGATTCTGGGCGCAGGGGTGACCCACAGCCAGATCGTTCAAAACTCAGTCCTTCAAACCCGAGCCACCTGTCTGGTCGAAAGCTGTGGGGTGGTTGGGGGGCCTCAGGTGCGCAATGTGGCCACGATTGGTGGTAATGTAGCCCACGCTTTGCCCGCTGCCGATGGTACGATCTCCCTGATTACGCTGGGGGCCCAAGCCGAAGTCGCCAGCAGCAATGGACGGCGCTGGTACGATCTGCACGACTTATTTTTAGGGGCCGGAAAATCGCTGGTGGATTCAACCCGCCAGATGATCACTCGTTTTCGGGTGCCGCTCTCCCGTCACCGGGAGGCCTCCGCCTTTGAACGAATCATGCGCCCACAAGGGGTGGCGCTACCCGTCTTGGGCTGTGCGGCCCGGGTGCGTTTGGATGATCAAGGGCGCTTTGAGGAAGTGTCTCTGTGCCTTGCCCCGGTGGCCCCCACCCCGATCCGCGCTGAAGCGGTCGAGAAGTGGTTAGTTGGACGTCCCGCGCAAGAGGCGAGCATCCTTGAAGGGGCGCGCCTAGCCCGCCAGACACTCCATCCCCGCACCAGTAAATACCGCGCCACCGCCGCCTACCGAGAAGAAATGATCGAACTGCTCACCCGGCGTTCGTTGAGTGCAGCCCTTGAACGGGCCGAAGGATCGGTGCTGTGAACCGATTCCGCATCGGTGGGGCTTCTTCTCATGGGGCGCTCACCCATATTTACGCAATTCTGATAAGCGTCTTGGGGGAAGTTGGTTTATATTTGAGGGGGATAGAGGTGCATGGTGCCAGAACTGCGTGAACTCGCCTACCTTGAGGGGACAGCACTCACCGCGGATCACTGTTTGAAGTGTAATATCTGCACTCAGGCGTGTCCGGTGGCCGCAGTGACTCCGCTTTTCCCCGGGCCCAAAACCGTAGGCCCGCAGGCGCAGCGCTTTCGTAATCCCGCCTTGCCCTCACCGGATCATGCGCTGGATTACTGCTCAAGCTGCGGTATCTGTACCCTCGTGTGCCCTCACGGGGTGAAGGTCATGGAGATCAATACCCAAGCCAAGGCCAAATTGGCCCAAGAGCAGGGTTTTTCACTTCGGAAACTGCGCAATTGGATTTTAGGGCGGAATGCGTGGTGGGGGCTGTTGGGCACACCCTTTGCCCCGCTTCTAAATGGCTTGTTTGGGTTTAAGCCGTTTCGGTGGGCGCTCGAAAAAACGCTGGGCGTTTCGGGCAGGGCAGCCTTCCCCAAGTGGGCGGGGTATACCTTTCGGGGATGGTGGCGCAGACGAGAACAAAAGCGCACTCCCATTGCAGGGGCGGATGCGCCCGTTGTGGTTTATTTTCACGGGTGCAGCACCAACACCTATGAGCCGCGGATCGGTCAATTGGCGGTAAAGGTGCTAGAACATAATGGGTTCCGGGTGATCGTGCCTGATCAGGCCTGTTGTGGGCTGCCCATGCAGTCCAACGGGGATTTTACAGCGGCCCGGCGCTTTGCCCACAAAAACACCCGATCACTGGCGAATTATGCCCGGCGGGGTATTCCCATTGTGGGCACATCGGGAAGCTGCATCATGGCCCTGAAGGGCGACTATGCGCATATCTTGGGGCTGGATGATCCTGATACCCATGCACTGGCGGGGGGGATCAGCGAAATGTCGGAGTTTTTGTGGCGGTTGTACCAAGAAGGCAAACTCCGAACCGACTTTCGCCCAGTCAGCGCGTTTTCAGCCCGATTGCAGCAGCAGGTGAGTCGAGGGCGGATTCCTTACCATGCGCCCTGTCAGCTAAAAGCACACGGCATGGGACGCCCGGCCCTTGATCTGCTTGACCTGATACCCGGTCTGAACGTTGTTGAAATGGATGCTGAATGCTGTGGTATCGCCGGGACGTATGGTTATAAGGTCGAGAAGCGTCAAATAGCGGAGGCTGTTGGCGCGCCCTTGTTTCATCGCCTTGAAGAAATGGGCGCTTCACTGGCGGTGTGTGATACTGAAACCTGCCGCTGGCATATTGCCCAGATGAGCGGTGCGCACGTTGTCCATCCCATTGAAATTATCGCAGAGGCCTATGGGCTTACGGCGGATTGACCGCCCGCCTGCCTCGTGAAAGCAATCAACCGGAGCGTTTTTTATGTCAAACATGCAGAAACCGCCGAACCAGCAGCCCAATGATCCCAATGGGAATAAGCCGCCTAGCCCGCCGCGTATCCCCATGAACTGGATTATCATCGGGCTTCTGGCGATCTTTGGTTTTTTGTTCATCTCCCGCATTCCGTCGATCATGAATGATAGTTTAGGCACGGGTGGGGCAGAGGTTGCTTACTCCTTCTTCCGCAAGCAGGTGGAGGCAGGCAACGTGACCACTGTCGTCATGGATGGGCTTGTGGTGCGCGGGGAGTTCCGCACGGCGGTGCGCTACCCCGAAGCGGGATCATCTCAGGCGCTGCAAACCACCCCGGTGGTCACCAGTCGTTTCAGCGCGACTCTGCCGCCCGTTGAGGATCGGGATTTAATGCCCCTTCTGGCTGAAAAGGGCGTGACCGTGATCGCCACCGATCCTTCACCCTCGCCCCTGTTTGTGCTGCTTTTGAACTGGGGTCCGCTGATCCTGATCGGAGCCCTTCTGCTGTGGTCGTTTAACCGTGCCCGCCAGCAGCAAAGTGGCATTTTTGGTTTTGGCCAAACCAAAGCCCGCCAGTACAATGAGGAACATCCTCAGGTCACCTTCCAAGATGTCGCTGGTGAAGACTCTGCGAAGGAAGAATTGACGGAGATGGTGGACTTCCTCAAAGACCCAGATAAATACATCCGACTGGGAGCGCGCATCCCGCGTGGGGTGCTGCTGGTAGGCCCTCCCGGAACGGGTAAAACCCTGTTGGCCCGTGCGGTTGCAGGTGAAGCCAAAGTACCCTTCTTTTCGCTTTCTGCCTCCGAATTTGTGGAAATGTTTGTGGGGGTGGGCGCTTCCCGCGTGCGTGACCTGTTCACCCGGGCCAAAGCCGCCGCGCCCGCCATTGTATTCATCGACGAGATCGACGCTGTAGGGCGTCAGCGCGGGGCCGGCTTGGGTGGGGGCAACGACGAACGTGAGCAGACCCTCAATCAGCTTCTGGTGGAGATGGACGGCTTTGATCAGCGCGAGACGGTGATCATCATGGCCGCCACCAACCGCCCCGATGTGCTTGATCCAGCCTTGCTGCGTCCCGGTCGTTTTGACCGTCAAGTGACTGTGGATCTGCCTGATCGGGCGGGGCGTGAAGCCATCCTTAAGGTGCATACCCGCGATATTCCCCTCTCCCGTGATGTGGATCTGTCGCTGCTGGCGGCCTCCACCATCGGCTTTTCGGGCGCTGATCTGGAGAATCTGGCCAACGAAGGTGCGCTCTCCGCGGCCCGGAACAAACGTGACAAAGTGACCATGCGCGACTTCCAACTGGCCCTTGATCGGATCATCTTGGGTTCGGAGCGTCCACCCCTCTCCAATGAGCATGAGCGCCGGGTGGTGGCCTATCACGAGGCCGGTCATGCGCTGGTCTCCCTATTGGAGTCGGAGGCCGATCCGGTGGTCAAAGTGACCATCGTCCCGCGTGGGCGTGCTCTTGGGGTGACTCAAAGTGCGCCTTCTGATGATCGCCGCAACTACTCCAAAGAGTATCTAATGGCCCGCCTGTTTGTGCTGATGGGTGGGCGCAGCGCGGAAGAGCTGGTCTTTAACCAGATCACCACAGGCGCTGAAAATGATCTTCGGGTGGCCACTGGTCTGGCCCGCAATATGGTCTCGCAGTGGGGTATGAACGAAGAAGTGGGCCCGGTGAACTACGGCGATTATGATCGCCAGCCCTTCTTGGGTTACAGCCTTGCACAGCCCCGCCAGTACAGCGATGCCACCGCGGCCCTGATCGACCGGGAGACCAAACGCTTGGTAGAGCAGGCGCATCAGCACGCCCGTCAGCTTCTGCGCGATAACCGCGATAAGCTGGATGCCCTTGCCAACGAACTGCTTGAAGTTGAAGTCGTTGATCAAGCACGGGTGTATGAGATCGCGGGCATTCCGCTCAACGATCCCTCCCCAATGAATAAAGTCTAGCCTCTAATCGTGTCTCCCCTCAGCGAACTGAGGGGAGACACCTTTTCGGGAACAGGTTTGTGGCGGACAGGGCAGGCCCTGTCCCTACGGCAGAATCGCTGACCGAGAGTGTCTGAGGGGACTTCCCCCTCAAACTGCCTTTTGTGAGGCGCAGCCTTTCCCCGCCCTGTCTTTTCTCCCCTCTACCGCGTGCTGCAGAGGGGCTGGGGGTGAGGGGCTACGGTGTCCGACCGTCATCGTCAGTTCTTCTTGCAATCGCCCCACAGTCAGGTTCGCCCATTCCCACCCCATTCCGTTTTTTGGGTAGAATCATCCACAAACTACTCTGGAGCATTTTTCGTGGCACAAAACCCTCCCCTCAATTATCCCGGTCTTACCTCAGCCCAAGTTTCAGAGCGGGTGAACCGGGGTGAGACCAATGATTTTAAGGTTCAGGTAGGGCGCACCTACTGGCAGATCGTGCGCGATAACCTTTTTAACCTCTTTAACGTGGTGCTTGCGATCCTCGGCGTGATCATGATCCTCTTTCAGGACTACGCCAACTTAGTGTTTGCCAGCTTTAGTGTGGTTCTCAACTCCCTTGTGGGGCTGATTCAGGAGATCGCCGCCAAACGCGCTTTGGAAAAACTGGCGGCTATGTCCATCCAGCAGGTGAAGGTGTGGCGTGACGGACAGTTAGTTCTTGTGCCCGTGAACGAGCTGGTCAAAGATGACGTGATCGCCATTGAGCCGGGGGATCGGATCGCGGTTGATGGTAAAGTGGTCGCAGCCGATGCCCTTGAGATGGATGAAGCCCTGCTCACCGGGGAATCCGATGCGGTTTACAAGGAGCTTGATGACACCCTCTTTTCAGGCTCGTTTGTGGTAGGGGGATCGGGTGTGTTTGTGGCGACCCATGTCGGCGCTGAAAGCACCGTAACCAAACTCTCCATGACGGCTAAACAGTACCGCCATCCGCTCACCCCGACCCAAAAACAGATCAACCGGTTGGTGCAGATCGCCGTTTTGGTGATGTTGATCTTTGGACCTATGACTGTGCTGGCCGGGATCGTGAGCCGCCTGCCCACCATCGAGATTGTGCGTAATGCGGTGGTGCTGGTCACCAGTATGGTTCCTCAGGGGTTGGTGCTGGTCACGACTATTTCTTTAAGCATTGGGGCCCTGATCATCAGCCGCAGTCGGACACTTGTGCAGCGCGTCAACGCGGTCGAGTCCATGGCCAATGTGAATGTCTTGTGTTTTGACAAAACGGGCACCCTCACCCGTAATCAACTCAGTGTGAGTGCGATCATCCCGCTCAACGGCGCTGATGAAGGGCAGATCAAAGGGCTTTTAGCGGTCTATACCCACAATCTAGCCCACATGAACAAGACCGCTGGCGCGATTGCGGCTTTTGTGGGGGATTCGCCTGATGGGGTGGTCAAACAAGCGGAGATTCCTTTCACCTCTGGACGCAAATGGGGGGCGGTGGTCTTTCCCGAACAGACCCTGATTTTAGGCGCACCAGAACGGGTGCTGGATGCGGTCGAAAACCTCGATACCATCGAACACGCCGATGCGCTGTCTAGTCAGGGGCAGCGGGTACTGGCCCTTGCCCGTGCGGCTGAAGCGCCTGCCTCCGACAAGTTAAACATCCCCCGCGAGCCCCTTGCCCTGATCGTGATGAGTGACAAAGTGCGCGCCGAGATCGAGACCACCATCCGCCAGTTCGCCGATCTGGGCGTTGATCTCAAAGTGATCTCCGGCGACAACCTAGAGACGGTCAGGGCTATTGCCCACGAAGCGGGTATGACCCACGCTCGCGCCTTCACCGGTGAACAGATCGAAGCGATGGGTGAGAATGAACTGGATGCAGCGGTCCGTGAAGCCAATGTTTTTGCCCGTGTGGAGCCGGAGACCAAACGAAAGTTGATTCGGGCCATGAAGGCCCAAGGCAAGTATGTGGCCATGGTGGGCGATGGGGTGAACGATGTGCCCGCGCTCAAAGAAGCCAATATGGCCGTGGCCATGAACGATGGGGCCCAGATCGCCAAGGATGTGGCTGATCTAGTGCTGCTGGATAACTCCATGGCTACGCTGCCTTTTGCTTTCGACAAAGGCAAGATTATCACCCAGAAGATTTTTGGCACGACCAAACTGTTCCTGAGTAAGAATTTCTACACGGTGTTGGCCTTCATCTTTGTGGGTTTTATGGCCCTGCCCTTCCCCACCACCCCGATCCTGATCAGTTGGCTCACTTTTGGGGTGGTGAACATCCCCGGTGGGCTGATCACCTTTGGGCTGATGCGTCCTGCTTATTCCCGCGATTTTGTGCACGATGTGATCCGTTATGTGGTGGCGGTGACCATCGTGGGCGGGTTGATGACGGCCGGGCTTTACACCGGGTTCTATTTGATGCGTTTTGATCAGGATTTTAAAGCCGCTCTGCCTCAGATTTCCCCTGAGGCATGGGCGCGCTATGAGCGGGGCGAACAAGCCGACGACCCGCTCATCTTTAAGCAGGATGAAGGGGCCCGGGCCCTTGCAGAAGCTCAGGCGAGTACGAGCGCCCGCAACAGTGCCCGAAGCGCCTTGTATGTGTTTATGGCTTTCTACGGCTTGGGGGTATTCTGGCATACGATGGGCTTACAGATGTTTGAACCAAACACTCTGCTGTCCCGGCCTCGGATGGCTGCCTTGGGCGGTATCCTCTTTTTGGCCACCCTTTTGCCTCCTTATTTTTTGCCCCATGTTTTTCAAGGATGGGTGGCCCCCAGCTTTGGGTTGTGGGTGGTAAGTTTTGGGGGTGCGGTGCTGGCCTCCTACATCGTTTATCGAGTCCACCGCGATAACCTTTTGGCGAATGTCCTTGAAGCCAACAATGTCGGTTGAGTGAGGTGAAGCGATGGCGCTGCTGGTGATGAAATTTGGCGGTTCCTTGACCGCTGACGCCAAAAAATTGAGCCGGGTTGCCCAAGTGATCGCGGCTGAGTCGCTGGCGTGGGATCAGCTTGTGGTGGTGGTTTCAGCCATGGCTGGGGTCACTGACGCCCTTCGACGGGCGCTTGATCTGGCCGAAACCCAAAACCCCGGCGGGTACCGGCGGGTGATCGCCCTGATGCGCGAACGCCACCAGACGATGATTGAGGAACTGTTCAGCGCCTCCGGGATTCGCCAGCAGCTTTTGGATGTGTTGGATCGACAGCTTTTTGAAGTGATGAATGTATGTGATCAGGCGGTGCGGGCCCGCACTGCCCCCCCCCGCGAGCGAGATGCCGCGATGGCCTGCGGCGAGCAGATCATGGGTCATATCCTGACTGCGCTGGTGCGCCAAGAAGGATTGATGGCAGCCCGCGTTGAGGCCGAATCCTTGATCATCACGGATGAAAGCCACCAAAACGCCAACCCTTTAACCGACCTGATCGATGAGCGGGTGGAGCGTCTTTTGCGCCCCGTGTTGGAGGCCAAAATCACCCCTATCGTGCCCGGTTTTGTGGGCGCGACCCGCAAAGGGGCGATCACCACCTTAGGGCGCGGGGGCAGTGACTATACCGCGACCCTTTTGGCGGCGGCGCTGCGGGCAGAGGAAGTGTGGTTGTGGACAAACGTTGACGGGATCATGTCTACTGACCCTGCGTGGGTTCCGGGCGCACGGGTGATTCCTGCCCTCTCCTACCAAGAAGTGGAAGAATTGGCCTATTTTGGCACGCGGGTGCTGCACCCGGACGCCATTGAACCCCTAATCCCACGGGGCATTCCCCTCCGGGTGCGCAACCCTGACAACCTCGATCACGCAGGCACGGTGATTCAGGCCGAAGCCAACGATCCCGAAGTGATTCTGAAAGCGGTCAGTGCCGTTGATGGACTTCTTTTGACCTTGAACGGGCAGCCCCTTGAGATGGGTACCTTTTTGGCGCAGGTGGGGCATATCGTGAAGCAGTCCGCACGCGGCCCGGTGATCGCCCTTCAGAGTCACCAGCATACCACCCTCGTTTTTGTCGTGCCGACCAGCGAAGGACCGAGTGCATCCACCCGGTTGTCGGCCCAGTTAGCTGTAGCGCTGCCCAAATGGGAAGTGAAGCCAGTCAAAGTGATCGCCGCTTTTGGCCCCGGTGCGAGCCAAAATGTAAACCTTCGGGTGCCAGTGTTGGCGACGGCCACCGGCACAGGCAATCGGCGCTTGTTTGCAGTCAGTCCCAACGATGCTAAAGAGGCGGTGCGCCAGATTCATAAATTGACTGAATCAAGTGCTGTGATCAGCGCCCGTCAGGTTTACCCGCAGATCCGGCGCGATTAGGGGCTTCGTTCCCCTTCCTGTGAAATCGGTTGAGAGGGTGATAGTAGGTTTCACCCTCATCCCCTGCCCCCTCTCCCGACCGCCGCTTCGCGGCTAGGAGAGGGGGGAAGGCTTTTGTGGGGGCGTCCCCCACAACCCTCTGTTGTTAAAAACCTACCCCTGAAAGCATCCCCCCTACCCCTACGACCGCTGCGTAGTGTCTGCCCGCACGCGGTAGAAGGGGGGAATCGAGACTCTGAGGGG
>JACSRJ010000258.1 GCA_014879835.1 Anaerolinea sp. | reverse complement strand
AAATGAGGACGATGTTGCCGGATTCTTTGGGGGTTAACGTTAGAGGACACGACAGGAAGCCCCCTCAAAAACCCCGTTTTCCCCCTTCTTCTCTGGAGAAGGGGGCTAGGGGGATGAGGGCAAATGCGTAACGCCTATACTATATTAAACATATTTCTGAGGAGGTTTTTATGAAACAGCACATCGTACTTTTAAGCTTGATCGGCTTCATAGTTCTGGGAGGCATGGCCATTGCCGCCACCCCCACAACGATTGTGAGCGGTTCCGCCCTCACCCCGACGCTGATTTCTGCCCCCACGAAAATCCCTGTGGGCACATCGCATACCGTCTGGACGCCAGTGGAGGGTGATTTTGACGGTGTGGCCATGATGCTGGTGCCGCCGGGGTGTTTTATGATGGGCAGTGACCATGGGGATGATGACGAAAAGCCCATCCACGAAGTCTGCTTTGATCAGCCCTTCTGGATGGATAAGTACGAAGTGAGTCAGGCACAGTTTCGCCAATTTGGAGGCAAAGCGACCAGCCCACCCCATTTTAAGGGCGATCCTCTGCCAATCGAACAGGTCAAATGGAAAGAGTCCCAAGCTTTTTGTGAAACCCGCGGCGCACGCCTGCCCACCGAAGCCGAGTGGGAGTATGCTGCACGGGGGCCGGAGAATCTGATTTACCCATGGGGCAACGAGTTTAAGGCAGACAATGCCATCTATGCGGGCAACTCAGGCGACCGAACCGCACCTGTAGGCAGTCGTCCGGGAGGTGTATCTTGGGTAGGGGTGTACGACCTGAGCGGCAATGTGGGAGAGTGGGTCGCCGATTGGTACGACGAGACCTATTATGCAAACAGCCCCAAAGACGACCCACAAGGGCCTTCGAGGGGGCGGCGGCGTGTAGTACGGGGTGGATCGTGGACGTACTTTGAGAGTGTTCTAACTACCTACGACCGCAACTGGGTTAACCCAGACTTTGGGCTTGGTTTTGTGGGTATGCGATGCGTCCGCGCCTTCGTTGAAGGTGAAACAAACCTGTCACCTTAAGCATTTTCCCTGAATCTTGAGCAATTAGCAGACAGTTAGAGACAGACGCTCCCTCAAGACTTCGATTCCCCCTTCGCCCGCGTGCGGCCTGAGGGGGCGCACCGCTTTGAGAGCCTGTAAGCTGTGGGCATCGCGTACCATGCCCCATGAGCGAGATCGTCTTTTTTAGGGAATTCATTCTGGTAGGGGCAGCCCCGTGTGGCTGCCCGGTGTTTTGCCCCACCGGTTGAGCGACCATGTGGGGTTGCCCCGACCAAATCCCTCGTAAGGACGAGACCTGCCTCCGGGGTTGAGCGCAGGTGTATAGCCCCTATCCTTGATGGATTTGGACAGCCCTCCCATTTCTGATATAATCAAATGACCGTTAGGTTTTTTGCCGATTATATTTTTTCTCAAGGAGCTTCACTGCATGAATTATCAGATTCGTAAAGCAGGTGTGATCGGCTCCGGGACGATGGGCGGTGGGATCGCTACTCTCCTCGCGGGGGTAGGGATTCCGGTAGTGCTGCTCGATCTGCCCGCCCGTGACACCAAACCCGGCGATTCCCCGGCCAAACGCAACACCATCAGCCTCGACAACCTCGGCAAACTCAAAAAGAGTCGTGTGCCCGCCGTTTTTGAGGAAAATGATCTGACCCTGATCACCGTAGGCAACACCGAAGATGATCTAGGGCTGCTGGCGGACTGCGACTGGATCGTGGAAGTGGTGGTCGAACGACTCGACGTGAAGCATGACCTGATGAAACGTCTTGCAGCCGTGCGCCGTGAGGCATCGATCATCAGCACCAACACCTCGGGTCTATCGATCAATGCTATCTGCGAGGGCCAGAGCGAAGAATTCCGAACCCACTTTTTGGGTACCCACTTCTTTAACCCACCCCGCCACCTAAAACTGTTGGAGATCATCCCCGGCAGAGATACCGACCCCGAACTGGTCAAATTCATGGCCCATTTTGGGGAGTCAGTGTTGGGCAAAGGGGTAGTCATCTGCAAGGATACGCCCAATTTCATCGCCAACCGTTTCATCAGCATTGCAGGCGGTTTTGGCATGAACTACGCCATTGAAAACGGCTACAGTGTAGAGGAGATCGACAACCTCACCGGGCCCCTGATCGGGCGCCCCAAGAGCGGCACCTTCCGCCTTGCCGATGTGGTTGGGGTGGATGTGCTGGCCCATGTAGCCACCAACCTTTACCCGGCCATCCCCGATGACTCTCAGCGCGAGATTCTGCGCAACGAAAAAATGGCACGGGCAACACAGTTTCTGCTCGATAACAAGTTTTTGGGCGATAAAACTGGTCAGGGCTTCTATAAAAAGGTGACAGGCGCTGGCGGTGAACGTGAATTCTGGGCCCTTGATCCCAATACCCTAGAGTATGTGCCTCCCTCCAAAGCCCGCCACGAAAGTGTGGGCAAAGTACGCAAGATGGAGAACACGGGCGAACGGATCAAAGCGCTCATTCAGGAATCCGACCGGGCCGCGCAGTATGTGTGGCATCTGCACGCTTTTTACCTCTCCTACGCTTCCAAGATGCTGGGGGAGATCGCCGATGATCTGATCGCCATTGATAACGCCAATAAATGGGGCTTTGCCCATGAGATGGGGCCCTTTGAAATTTGGGATGCCATCGGGGTGCGTGACACTTTAGCGCGGATGGAGCAGGATGGTTACAGCGTCGCATCGTGGGTTAAGGAGATGCTCGAAAAGGGCTGCGAAACCTTCTATCAGCGGGGCGCGGGCGGTACTGTGTTGGGGGTTTACAGCCCCAAAGCCAAAGATTACGTCTTAGTCCAGCCGGATACCAACGCTGTTCAGCTTACGGTGCTGCGGGCGACAGGTAAAGAAGTCGAACGCAACGCGGGCGCATCGCTCTTTGACATGGGTGATGGGGTGCTGCTGCTGGAATTCCACACCAAAGGCAATGCCCTTGATGAAGACATCTTCAGGATGATGCACCGCGCCTATGAGCGCCTCAACACTGATTTTGAGGCTATGGTGGTCGGTAATCAAGGCGATTTCTTCTCTGGTGGTGCCAACTTGATGGTGCTGCTCATGGGGGCCATGAATCAGCAGTGGGATCAGGTTGAGTCCATGCTCACCGCTGGACAAAACACCTTGATGGCGATGCGTTATTCGCCTAAGCCCATTGTGACCGCGCCTTTTAACTACGCTTTTGGGGGCGGCGCAGAGATGACCATGCACGGTTCACGGGTGGTGGCCCATGCCGAACTGTACATCGGGCTGGTGGAGTTTGGGGTGGGGGTGATCCCCGCATGGGGCGGCACCAAAGAGATGGTGCGTCGGGTGATCAGCCCGGCCATGCTCATCCAAAACGCCGATCCGCTGCCCCCGATGCAGAAGGCCTTTGAGCAGATCGCGCTGGCGAAGGTCAGTACCAGTGCCATGGAAGCGCGTACTATGGGCTTCTTGGGCGGCAGTGACCGGATCGTGATGAACAAGGATCACCTGCTGGCGGAGGCCAAAAAGACCGCCCTGCAAATGGTCGCCAACGGTTACAGCACCCCAGCCCGCGCCAAACTTTACGCAGCCGGGCGGGATGTCCGTTCCGCTTTGGGCATGGCTGTGTATACCCTGCGCGAAGGGCGCTTCGCCTCTGAACACGATGCCAAGATCGCTAAGAAACTAGCCCACGTGATGTGCGGTGGCGATCTGACTGCGCCTGCATGGGTTGATGAGCAGTACTTCCTTGATCTGGAGCGCGAGGCTTTCCTGAGCCTGATCGGTGAGCCCAAAACCATGGAACGCATCCAGTTTATGCTTCAGAACAACAAACCGCTGCGGAACTAAGCAGCCCGGACGCCCCTGCCTGAGTATAGGCGGGGGCGCCCCGTTCACCAGAGGCTTTATCGGTGCTGTGAACAATCGTCTTGAAAAATCTTGGAGAAACCAGTTATGTCCCAACGTGAAGCAGTAATTGTGGCCGGGGTACGTACCGCCGTGGGTAAGGCAAAACGCGGCGTGACCCAGAACCTTCGCGCCGATGATATGGCCGCGGCCGTGATCAAAGACCTGATGCGCCGCACTGAAGGCAAACTTGACCCTGCCTTGATCGATGATGTGGTCATCGGATGCGCCATGCCCGAAGGCTCTCAGGGGTTAAATATGGCGCGGGTGATCGGCCTACTTTCCGGGCTGCCTCTGGATGTTCCGGCCCAGACCGTGAACCGCTTTTGCGCCAGTGGGGTGCAGACCATCGCCACCGCTGCCGAGCGAATCATCGCCGGTGGCGCGGATGTGATCATCGCCGGTGGCGCAGAGAGCATGAGTCTGGTACCCATGACCGGCTTCCGCATGAGTCCTAACCCCTATATGGCGGAGAATCAACCCGAAGTGTATATGGGCATGGGCTTAACCGCCGAACGGGTCGCGCAGGAGTGGAAGGTCAGCCGCGAAGATCAGGATGAGTTTGCTTACCACAGCCACATGAAAGCGGCGGCGGCCCAAGATGCGGGCAAATTTAAGGCTGAGATTGTGCCCATGGAGATCGAAGACGTAAGCATGGGTGCGGATGGCAAACCCCATCGCCAAACAATCATCTTTGATCAGGATGAACACCTGCGCCGTGAAACCACCAAAGAAGCGCTGGCCAAACTGAAACCCGCCTTCATGGCCGAAGGGGGTACAGTGACCCCCGGAAATTCCTCACCCCTCAGTGATGGTGCAGCGGCGGTACTGGTGATGGAACGCAAAACGGCGGAGCGGCTCGGTCTGACTCCGTTGGTGCGTTTTGTGGGCTTTCAGGCAGCAGGGGTGCGCCCCGAAGTGATGGGCGTCGGCCCGATCAAGGCGATCCCCCGTTTGGTGGATCGCACCGGGGTGAAACTGGAAGACATTGATCTGATCGAGCTGAACGAGGCGTTCGCATCGCAGGCGCTGGCTGTTGTGCGCACCCTCGGCATTGACCCGGCGCGGGTGAACGTCAACGGCGGGGCCATTGCCTTGGGGCATCCTTTGGGCTGCACTGGCGCAAAACTGACTGTCCAAATCATCAACGAGATGAAGCGTCGTAACGCCCGTTATGGCATGGTCACCATGTGCATCGGCGGCGGTCAGGGCGCAGCCGGGCTGTTCGAGAATCTGAACTAAAATCTTCCCCCAACCCCCTCTACCGCGTGGGTCTGAGGGGGATCAAAACCAACCTCCCAACGGGGCCACTGCGCCGCCTTTCACCACTCCGCAATACATTTTTGTGAAAAATTTTACAAGGTTTGGCCGTATAGTGGAAATGGTGGAACCGCTCATCAGCATTTTTTTGCGGGTTGTGGAGGGTCTGTATCATGAACGCACCATCTCCTATCAATAACGCCTCTGTTCCTGACGAAACCCCAGTTGAGACCGAAGTCCTTGCACCTTACCTCATGCGCCAATGGCTCCTGAATCGGCGGATCGTGGTTTATAAAGTCACGGAGGCCACCCGCCACGCCGTAGATGCTTGGATCGACGCAGTGAAGGAAACTCGGCAGTTATGGCCGCCGGATCAGGTGTACCTTGCGATCCATGAATTCAGCGATGTTCGGATCATGCTTACCCCCTATGCCCGCACCCAGAGCAGCGCGATCATCACGGAGGGCAGCCATGCCCCCGGTTATGCCGCAATCGTGGTGCGTCACGGGGTGATCGGCCAAGCCATTCAGGTATTCCTCAAGCTCCAGCATCACCAGTTGAATGAAAATCAGGTATTTTTTTCGTATAAAGAGGCCCTGAACTGGCTGAAGTCGAAGATTCCGGGCTAAAGCGTGCCCTAGCCCTCTGTGCCTGCCTGTGAGATAATGTGCCCATGATGCTGGTGTTTGGATGTATTGAAAGGTAGGCGACTCTGGAAGCGCTTCAGTTAGCACGTCGGATTGCGGATTTGATCGCGGACATTAAAGGCGAAGACATCATTGTCATGGATCTTCGGGGCTTAACGATCATGACTGACTTTTTTGTGATCGGCTCAGCCAACAGTGATCGTCAGCTCAATGCCATTGTGGAGCGGATCCGCGAGGAAGTGAAAAAACACGAAAACATCATCCCGGCAGGGGTGGAAGGTAAGGGCGAAAGCGGCTGGGTGTTGATGGACTATGGGTCGGTGATCGCCCACATCTTTTCGCCTCAATCACGGCATTACTACGATCTTGAAGGATTGTGGCGCGACGCGAACATTCTGCTGCGGATGCAGTGATCAGCGGTGTGGGGTCTCACCCCTAAAGATTCATCCCTGATAGTTGCGGGGATGCCAAAAATTCGAGGAACCTACCCCCAAAAAGACACCTATCGACTGCCCCTTGGCGGGATAGACTCCGTGCGTGGTGCGGCTTTACTGATGGGTGCGGCGGGGGTGCGGGTTCCATTGGTGCGCGCAGGTGCAGCCGGGCGTTCTGGGATCGGCACTGTGACCGTAATGCGGGTGCCCACCCCTTTGCTGCTCTCCAGTTTGATCGTGCCCTCAATGAGGGCCGCCCGCTCTTTCATGTTGACCATGCCCAAACTGCCGCGTTCAGAGTAATTGGCGCTGACCGCGTTCAGGTCAAAACCCACACCGTTATCTTCAATCTCGGTCACAAGGAAAGTGTCGCGCCGGTAAAGCCGGACGATATGATTGCGGGCCTGAGCATGTTTACGTGCATTGTTGAGCGCTTCCTCAACGATGTAAAACAAAGTCCCCTGCACATGTCCGGGGATTCGTTCCACAATCCCCCCTTCGATCTCCAAACTCAGATCGAGGTTATGGGTATCCTTCAGTTTGGATCGAAGTTGCTCCAAAGCTGCCACCAACCCTTGAGTTTCCAGTACCAGCGGGCGCAAAGTGAACAGCATGTGACGGATTTCGAGGGTGGTGCGGCGGGCGATCTCCTCCACTTTGTCCAGTTCAGCCTTAACCACCGAAGGGTCCTTTTCCAGTACCAACTTTATGTAATTGACTCGCATCGCAATGGCGGAGACCGTCTGGGTAGGCCCATCATGGAGATCACGGGCCAGTTTCTTGCGGGCGTCTTCCTCCGCCGCGATGATTCGTTCCTTTTCATCCCGTAAGTCCTGATAAAGGGCCGCGTTTTGCAGGGCCAAACTGGCTTGGGTGCCGATGGCATTGAGGACTTCTAGATGCTCGCGGGAGAAAGCGTTGGGTTCAGCGGAGCCATAAACCAGCAGCCCATAAGTGTGGTAATTGGAGCGGAGGGGGATGATCAGAATCGATTTGCTATCCTGAAAGGCCACAAAGTAACTCAGTTCGGGATCATCCTGAACATTGCCCGCCACCACGGGTTCAGCAGTTTCAAGGGCTTGCCGTAGAATCCCCAGTTTACCGGGGGTGGTCAGGCTCTGATCCCGGTTGGTGAGCCGCCGTGAGTAAGCAACTTTAAGCTGTTTGCCTTCCCAGAGCAGCACCATCCCCACCAGACGGGCATGTTCTTTGCCTTCGCGCAGCCCCATCACCCCAATGTTGATCGCCGCTTCAAGCACATTTTGAGGATCAAGTGAAGCGCCCACCGAACTGGCCATTTCTGCGATTGCCCGCGCCCGGTCATGGGCTGCCTGATCAAATTCAGAGTCACCACCCGTATCAGGGCGGCGGGTATCCGTGCGAAGTGCCAGCAGGGCACTCACCAGCAGCATCCCGCCACCAAGGACAGCAAAGATCGTGCCGCCGCTGCCCATCAGTCCAAGCAGCACCCCACCAAGCGCCGCTGTCACGCCTATGATCAAGCTGGAATGTGATCCTCTTCCCATCGCTTGTCCCATCAATCTGACATAAAAAAGCCGCAGCAAAACTGCTGCGGCTGCTTGTGGGCGCACAAGGACTCGAACCTAGGACCTCACGGATGTGAACCGTGCGCTCTAACCAACTGAGCTATGCGCCCAAGTGTGCGGTAGTATAGCATCGCAGCATGTAAACCGTCAAGCCCGACTTGAGACCGTCGCGCTTTACTGTTAACAATACCACACACTTCCAGCCTTTCACATCTTAGAACTATCAAATTTTGTGAATCTCCCGCCTACACTGCATAGGATAAGCCCATCAACACCTTGTCCCGGCTCCGAAGGTGAAACCGTCCTCTCATCCCAGAGGGTTCAGTTTCTCCAAATAGATCAGGGTGAGGGTCTCTGTGACTGCTTTACGTTTGTATGCGTGATAACCCAGCTTGTGGTAAAGGCGCAGGTTGCCTTCACTGCGCTCCCCAGTAAACAACCGATAACGCGCTGCCGGGCAGGCCGCCTCGATGGCCGCCATAAGTTGGGTGCCGATTCCCTGATGGTGCAAGGCGGGATCAACACATAAACGACCGATCAGGCAGTCGCCCCCGTCCATACGGGCCCGAACCGACCCCACGATCCGCCCCTCTAAACAGGCCTTGAGGAACAGATGATCGTTAAACTCCGCCCGGATTTGTTCCAGCGTTTGGGTTAAGGGAGGGATGTTCTGGTTCTGGTAAAGCTCCGCCTCAATGGCAAAAGCCCGCTTTTGGAGGTCGAGAATCTCTGCCGCATCTGCGACTGCGGCAGGTTCAATAATCACAGAGGTTGAGGGCCGCTTCGTGAGCATAAAATTCATCCCCTTGCCGATGTGGGTAATGTCATCGGGATTTTAGATCAGCGCGTACCATGTGCCGCTAGCGACTCGCACAAAACTACCCCAACAAAATACCCTTATTCGCCTTGGGGCACGGGTTTCATGTTGACCCGTGAAGTGATGGTGTGCCCAATGCACATCCCATGCCGCAGCCCTGATTCGATCCCCAGACGGAAGTGAATGCCCCCATAGAGCCGCGACCAAGCCGCTTCATCCGCCGCCTGATAAAACGACAGGTACTTTCGGGGAGCCATGCCAAAGCGGGTCTTTGAGGCATCGGTAAAGGTGATCGTGCCAAACATAAAAGTCAGGGTCTCCGCCGCCGCTGCCGAGACCACCGAATGCCCTGATGGGTATTCAGGGAAAGCCGGGGTCTGAATAAACGGATTCCACTGAGGATTGATGTACCGTTTGATGTAGGTCTCTGGGCGCAGCAGGTTATAGACGTATTTGGTGCTCCAGCAGCCAATGAAGGAATCCGCGACGGTGATCCCCAACAGGGAGTACATTTCGACGGTGCGGGCCAATGACAGTTTAAACTGATCCACAAGCCCCGTCCCAATCATCATCCAGTGCCCTGCGGGCGTTCCGGTATCACCCAGATTATCGAGCCAGTAAAGGGCCGTATCCTTTTGGGCTTTGCTGAGTTTGTCGCCCGTGGTTTTGACTTCTAGCGCTTGAAGGTAAAACGCGGAGTCCTTTTTGGTGCTGAAAGGCATATTAAGGGGGATCGCGCATTCGCTGCCAAAATAGAGCGCAAAAGGACGGATCTGCCCCCAGAAAGGCTCAATAGCCTTCCGTCCCGGCGTGGTCTCAGCCCAAGCTGAATCGCCCTCCGGCGGGGTGTAGACCATCTCACGGGTTTCGGTATATTGATCCTTACTGGCCCACGCTAAAATATGTTTAGCGGTGGCTTCACCAAAGGCGGCAGAGCGCTTGATGACCGCACTCGTCACCCCGTCCTTAGCCCGTTGATCACGGAAACTTTGAAAAAGGCTTTCGGCTGCTTTTTTGGAGTCTGGATCGGGAAAAACATTCACCATAAAAAAACGCATGGCCGCATTGGCGGTCAGAATCCAGTCATACTCCTTGTCCATCTCCACCATCGGAAAGTCTTCCAACCCGTTAAGCTGATAAGCATAGGAGTTATTGGCGGGCATCCCCGGCAGCACGGCTTGATACAGGGTCAACCCGGCGTAACCATACAAACGGGCTGCCGCAGGCGGGTTGATCTTCAAGACCATGACCCGATCATACACAAGCTGCATCCATGCAGCGGCCACTTTGGGGCTGAGTTCACTCGCTGGTTTAAGGGGTGAATCATCTGCCTGCCCCCGCACATTTGCCAGCGGGAACACCAATAGGGCGATCAGCAAAGCCACCCCAATAACGTGACCTGAAACCTTCATCTTCCCCATGATCCAGTGCCTCCTAAAGCCAGACTGCCAACCCACTTCACCAAACACTGTGAACCATCAAGATAATGCCATGATTGAGGTTTCTTGAGAAGCCGGTGAGGGGTAAGCGTGGGAGAAGCGCTCTTGAGGCGTATGCTTGAACTGACCCTGCCCATCCGCCCCGAAACAAGCTATACTGAGACCCATACGTGCAGCCTAATCATACTCAGGTTTTCCTCATGTTACGACGTTCTGTTTACCCTTTCACCGCCATTGTTGGGCAGGATCGGATGAAGCGTGCCCTGATCCTAAACGCAGTCAACCCCAGCATCGGCGGTGTCTTGATCCGGGGCGAACGCGGCACCGCCAAATCAACGGCTGCCCGCGCTCTGGCTGCGCTTCTGCCCGAAATTCAGGTAGTGGCTGATTGTCGCTTTGGGTGCGATCCCACCCGCCCAGAGCAGCTCTGTGATGAGTGCCGTGAGCGGATCGCAGCGGGTGCAACCCTGCCCATCGCGCCCCGCCAGATTCGGTTGGTGGATCTGCCCGTAAGCGCCACCGAAGATCGGGTCGTGGGGACGCTTGATATTGAGAAAGCGATCAAAAAAGGGGAGCGCCAATTTGATCCGGGCGTGCTGGCCGCCGCCAACCGAGGCATCCTGTACATTGATGAAGTGAACCTGCTCGATGATCATGTGGTTGATCTCCTGCTGGACTCCGCGGCCATGGGGGTGAATGTGGTAGAGCGCGAAGGCATCAGCTTTCAGCACCCGGCGCGCTTCATTTTGGTGGGTACCATGAACCCCGAAGAAGGCGATCTGCGCCCTCAACTTCTGGATCGTTTTGCGCTCTCGGTGGAAGTGCGCAGTATTGCCGAACCCCGCGAACGGATGACCATCCTTCAGTATCATGTGGCCTTTGATCAAGACTCAGAGGGGTTCCGCGCCCAATTCCGCGATCAGGAAGAAGAGCTGAGCCAGCGGATCGAGGCCGCCCGCCAGATCGTGGATGAGGTCAGTTATTCACAGCGTGATTTGTATGCCATTGCCAGCCTGACCAGCAGCCTGCACATTGACGGACACCGGGCCGATCTGGTGATCCTCAAAGCCGCCCGCGCCCATGCCGCCTTTGAAGGCCGTAAGCAGGTGGGCGAACGGGATATTATGATGGCGGCCGAACTAGCCCTGCCGCACCGCCTCAAGCGCACTCCCTTCCACGATGTCCAGACCAGTCTGAACGATCTGGGGGATCGGGTGGAGCAGTATTCGAGCGAGTTCAAAGAAGCCGATCAGACTCAGCCCAATCAAGGCAGTGACAGCAGTTCAGTCAAAAAAAAACTGAATCCGTAGGCAGCGAACAGGGCGAGGAAGCCCCAAACCTCGATCAGGCCCAGCCCGCACCTCAATCCCCCTTTGCCGCCCAAAATTCCCACTGGTGGGAAGGGGGGAAGAAGGTTGAACCTACGGAGGAGTTCAACACCCGCAAGCTGGATACTCCGCTGGATAAGATCACTCGCCGTGTCTCTGGACGGCGCAGCCAGACCCGCACCGAACGCAAACGAGGCCGTTACATTCAGGCGCGCCCTGCTGGCGAACGCCGTGATGACATCGCTTTTGACGCTACCCTTCGGGCTGCGGCTCCTTTCCAGCTGCGCCGCCATCCTCAAGAAGTCGCCTATGCCATCGAGACTCAAGACTTACAGCGCAAAATCCGAGTCAAACGGGCCGCCAACCTGATCCTCTTTGTGGTTGATGCTTCGTGGAGTATGGCCGTCACGGAGCGGATGCAGGCCACCAAAGGCGCGATCATGTCGCTGCTCACGGATGCCTACCAGCGCCGGGATCGGGTGGGGTTGATCGTCTTTCAGAAAGATCGGGCGAGCATCGTCTTGCAGCCCACCAATTCGGTGGTGCTGGCCAAAAAAGCGCTGGCCGATATTCCGGTGGGGGGCAAAACACCCCTTTCAGCCGGGCTGAATCTGGCCTTTCAGGTGATCTCGCAGGAGAAGCGTCTTCACCCAGACGTGATGCCCCTGCTGATCCTGCTCACCGATGGCGCGGGCAATGTCTCGATTTCCGATCTGCCCCCACAGGAGGAGGCGCACCGGATCGCGGATCGGATTCATGAGGATCATATCCGCAATGTGACCATCAACATGGAACATGCGGCTTTTGATCAAGGCTTGGCCCAGCGCCTCGCGGATCGGCTTGGAGGGCCCTGCTTCACCCTCGCCAATTTGAAGGCGGAGACGCTCTATCAGGCGGTCAAAACCCAGTTGGAGGGGTGAGCGTCCCTCCCCCTCCCCTGAGATCGGGCCGAAGGGGCGACACTAAGTTTTAGGGCAGACTGATAACCCTCACCCCACGACCGCCGCTTCGCGGCTAGGAGAGGGGAGAAAACCTTTGGTGGGAGCGTCCCCCACACCCCCCAGATTGGGGAGTTTGAGGGGTTTACCCCTCAGAGTCTAGATTTCCCCCTTCGCCCGCGTGCGGG
>JACSRJ010000203.1 GCA_014879835.1 Anaerolinea sp. | reverse complement strand
TCCCAGAAGGAGCTGATCTGCGAGTGGTAACAACGGCTGGCCCGAATCTTGGACTGAAGGGCCTCTGGACTCACACTCACTGAAACCTTCAAGAGCGGCTGGCCAAAGGCGTGCATTGCCGCCAGAATGATTCGCCGATCCTCGCGGGAATAGGGATATTCTTCATAAAAGTAGACCCGTAGATCAGGTCTCTGACGGGCGAGGATCAAGGCCGCATCACGGGCAAGCAAATGATCCACATGCCCGCCGACCCCAAGAGGTGCATACAAGGCCGTGATCGGCGTTTTGATGTCTGCCTCAAAGGCTTCTGCAATCTGGTGGGGTATCGATGCGTCGCCACTGTGAACGGGCCCAAAAAGGGCTTCGCGGCTCTGATAAAAGGACTCATGGCTGTCCCCATTCGTGCGGTAGAGGGCTTCGGGGGTATGACCAAAGATCAGGTTTGCACCCAATACAGCAGCCGCGGCAGCGTCTTCTGCGCGCCTGCCTTCCACCACTGAATGGGCGTCCTCACCCAAACCCCACCGCTGATGATGTTCTTGAATATAAACATTGGGGCGAAGCTGGGCCGGTGCGTGCCCCGCCATCAGAGTCATGATCAAGACCTCATCGCCCTTTTGAAGCCGCTGGTAAATCTGCCCGCCGCAGCTAAAGACTGCATCATCCGGGTGGGGTGAGAGGTAAATGTGCATCGCCAGATTCGCCCTCAGTCCTAATGTTTAGTCCTTAAAGTACCCCGGCAGTTTGAGGCTGAAAGTGGTACCCACCTTTTCCTCGCTCTCAAACCAGATGCGCCCTCCCATGGCATCCAGTTCGGCCTTTGCCAGATATAGGCTCAGCCCATAACCAAATTCGGCCATGATCTGAGGCTGGCGGGCCCGCTGGAAGGGCGCAAAGACCTTATCAGCCTCCTTGGCCCGGATGCCGCAGCCCTCATCGCTCAGATCGATCTGCACCACATCACTGGGCACAAGGCGGGTGACCCGTAAGATGATCGGTGATCCCTTAGGACTGTACAGAACTGCGTTGCGGAGCATATCCCGCAGGATACGCTTGAGGTAATCCGGTGAGGCGACCACCCCCAGATCAGAAGGTACACTGGCGCTGAGCCGATCCCGCAGATCATCCGCCCGAACCGGATCAAGCGGCGATTCGTCCTGAAGCTCCTCCAAAAAGTCCTCTAAAAAGCTGAGCAAGTTGAACTTCCGCCGGGTTTTCATCACCTCTGCCGGAAGGTTACCCGTGCGCAGCACCTCCAGCCGATGGAGTTGATCAAGGAACATTTCTAGTCGGTGCATATTGGTCGAAATGATCTCGGAGAAGCCCATGACCCGTGCCGCAAGCTGATCAAGGGTCATGCCGGGGGTGCGCTTTTTCATGATCTGGCTGATCAGATCGGCGTGCCCCCGGGTTGATTCCACAGAGAGGCGCGCCTCATTTCGGAACGTGGTCATAAACTCGCGCAGGGCAACCCAGTCGGGCTGTTCAAGGGTGATCTGGGTGTAAAGCTGGTTATCCTCACCCTGAAGGGCCACCGCCCAGCAGGGGATATAGGCCCCCGTGAGCAGGGTATGAAAACGAACGGGTTCGGTCTGTCTGAGCGCCTGCTGACGAATTTCGTTGGCGCTTTGCCCTTCGATCCGCCGGGCATCAAGCAGCATCGCGCAAGCAACCCAACCTTCCGCCCGAATCAAAGTGAGGTTTGGCCCGAGAATCGCCCTAGCCGCTTTGTTATCCAACACCAACCGATCTGCTGAGTCAAAGACAAGGATTCCCTGCCCCAAACTGTCGATCACCGTGCGCAGATTGAGGTGAGGTGGAAGCGCCCGTTGATTGCTCATATGCCCCCTTCGCCGAAATACGACGCGGCAGATATGCCTCGAATAAATGCATCTACTAGCAATTATCATCGGGGGAGGCTTGATGCGCAATCACAGAATTCGGAGATGGATTAAATGCCCATAACCTGCCCTGAATCGCTGAGTCGGCAATCATTTAAGTTTTTCGTCCTACCCGCTATCGATACCTCAATGGACATATTCTGGGCATTTCCGCCTTGCTAAATAGGGCAAATTGGGTCACGATCATAGGATGATGAGCGACCTACGTCCCACCCTTTACGTCGCAGCACCAGTAGATCAGGACTCTCTGGCACAGATCATTGAAAGGGTACGCCGCCGGGCACATTTTGCCCCCCGACTCGCCTTTCCCCCAGAACCTCCTGATTCGGCGCTGATTTTCCTCGCTATCTTCACGGGATGGCATGATGACCTGTGGCAGCAGTTCTCGACTGCCTATCTGGCCAACCAAGCCCAAGGGCGTCCGTTTTTGCTGTGTTACCGACTGCCCTCGCCACCGGGCACACCGCCGGAAGCGGTAGCTAAATTGCAGACCTTATTTGCCCGTCTGGATGATAATCGCCATAAATACCAAGGCGAAAGTGCCATATTGGATTCCACCCATGAATGGAAACAGCGCTTAGAAGCGGATTTGATCCGCCTTGCAAAGGTTCATCGTTGGCAGACCCCGATCAATCCCCAACTCCTCGAAGAGTCGCGCCGACTGGATGTGGCTTTCAGTCCGGATGCTCAATCCCTTCGCTTACAGCTTTGCCTGCCGTCTTCCGCTGGTTTCCGTTACAACCTGCCCCATTACCGCAAACGCGCTCATGATCCCCATGAATCGCAGGGTCTTGCGCCTCTTTTTGTGCGCGGTGAAGATGATCTGATCCAACCTGTGCTGATTCAGGTGGAGATTCAAGGGGCCCGCCCATCGCAGCGTCAATGTTTGGTGTGGCCAAAGTCCGATTCGGAGGTGATGCACTTTACGGCCTCCACTGATCCAGTAAAAATCCTGATCAAACAGACCCTGATCGATGGCTCCCTGCTGCTTCTGGGGGAAGCCTCGGTGAATGCCAGTCAAGGTGAATGGTTGGTTACCAGCCTGCCTTTGCCAGCGCTGTTCACCTCTGCAACCACCTCTCCCTACCAAAGCATCGCGCCCAACACGCTGAACTACATTCACTTGCCCGGTGAAGAAGCCGCCGATCACGAAGACGACGATCTGAATCCCTAAAAACCCCGCGCTGGATTTTCAGGCACCTGCCCTGTCCCTCATGTCGCATCACCCAAGCGGTTTCGTGCTACAATCGCATTCATCATAAGACCGAACGGAACGCCTAATGAGCAACCACGATTCTCCCGGTGTGATAGCCCTTCGGCGCGCTGGGTATAGACTCACATCCCCCCGTCTGGTAATCCTCGATGCGCTGGAGAACTGCGGTGGGCATACCACTGCGGCAGAACTGCTTCAGGCAGTCACCACGCGGGATCCTTCCATCGGCCGGGCAAGTGTCTTTCGTACCCTTGATCTGATGGTCAAACTGGGAATCATCTGGACGACGGTTCAGGGTGGATCCACCATCCACTACATGCTGATGCCTCAGGGACATCATCATCACATCATCTGCACCGGATGTGGGCTGCGGGTTGAGTTTGAGGACTGTGTTCTTGGCACTTTGGTCAAAAGTCTGGAGGAGCGTTTTGGCTTCCAGATCGAAGGGCATTTGCTCGAACTCTACGGGCACTGTCCCCAATGTCGCCACAAAACACCTCCCTCTGAAGGAGAAACCCTACCATGAATGTGACCCGTCTCATCGCCGATTTTTTGCGGGCCCTGTTTCAGTCCTTGTGGCAAACGCCTGCAGGAAACCCGGTTGAAAACCTCAGCCGCGTCCAGATTGTGAATCAATTGCTTCAGGAGTGCGGGCTGCGGTTGATCGAAAGTGATCCCAAAGGCAATGCCCGTCCCCTGACGGACGCCGAGATCAAAATCCTGCAGGAGACGACCCTCAGCCTCGGCCCGGTTTGGTACGCGCCCTTTCGCAGCAGACCCCTCAACTTGTGGGTGGATCGCAACCCCGGCGGGGGGCATTACGGCAATCACTGGCTGCGGATCGGGGATCCGGGCAAAGATCCCACCGTCCTCTACCGGATTTTCATCCACGAAGGGACGCACGCTTCCAATGAGTATCGTCAGTGGATGTATGAGCAGGAATGGTGCACCAAACCGGGTTTAGATTGGAAACGTCTGGGTGAAGCGTGGATGCACCCACGCCAGCAGGGCACGGTGATGCAACCGGGTAGTTGGGAGACCCTGCCTGTTGACTCCCGCGATGTAAGCGTCGCACCGGGGGAAGACCTCGCGGAGATGGTGCGTTATTTTGTCCATTCGGTCAAAAATGAACGTGAGTTTTTGTGGCCGCTGGATCGAAACAAACCACCCATGATGCTGTGGGATACTTCACCAACGCGATTTGTATTTGTCCGTGATGTGTTCTTGCGGCTGCCCTCCGATCACCCTTGGTACAAAACACTTGCGCCGGATCAAGAAATGCGGGCACGGGTCAATCTAGGCTTGGGGTGAGGCTGCATTTCCATCAGGACTCCATTGGGCAAATTGCACCCCTCGAAGCCAACGCCAGACCACGTTATAATGGATCGCTATTGATCCCATTTGTTCACACAAGGTAACACGGAGCCACAGCCTTGCTCGCAGAAAAATATCAGGAACGGATCGAAAAAATCTTCGCCAAGTATCCCGACAAGCGCTCGGCGATCATGCCCTTGCTCTATGTGGCGCAGGAGGCATACGGGTGGATTTCGCCCGAAGCGATCAACGAAGTCGCGGCGCTGTGTCAGATCGACCCCACACAGGTGAAATCTATCGCGGGCTTTTATACCATGTTCCGCGAGACCCCCAAAGGGAAGTACTGGCTCCAAGTATGCAATGACCTGCCTTGCGCTTTGCGCGGTGCGGATCAGTTTTATCAGGAACTGCTTGATTATTTGGGGATCAAAGATGGCGAGACCACAGCCGACGGCGTTTTCACCGTTGAGCATGTCATGTGCCTTGCTGCTTGCGACAAAGCCCCCATGCTTCAGTGCAACTTCCACTTCCATGAAAACCTAACCATGGAGACCATGAAAGCGCTGATCGAACAGTGGCGGGCTGAGGCCAAAGCTGCACAAGGGAAATGACCACCGTGAGTCAGAGTTCCAACCGGGAAACGATCACCGTCCGTGAACTTTCCATGGCGGATTACGATCAGATTTGTGCTGTTTGGGCGGCTTCCGGGCTGCCCTATAAACCCACCGGGCGCGAAAGCCGGGAGGCGTTCCAAGCGCAGATGGCATCAGGGGTACAGTTTCCTCTCGGCGCGTTCATTGGCGACCACATCGTGGGGGTAGTGCTGGCCACCCACGACAGCCGCAAGGGATGGATCAACCGACTGGCGGTCGATAAGGATTTTCAACGCCGGGGTGTGGGGCGGGCCTTGATCCAAGCAGCCGAAGCGCTGCTCCGAGCGAAAGGGCTGCCCATTGTGGCGGCGCTGGTGGAACACCATAACAGCGCCAGCCTTGCGCTCTTTTTGGATGAAGGTTTTCACCTCCATGAAACCTATTATCTAAGCAAACGCGACGACCCCGATGTGTGAGGCGGTAAGGTGATCAACGACTCTAGCATTTCTGGACAAGAAACACCCTCCACCGCGCTCTTAATGCTGCGAGGGGTGCTGCCTCTGGCGCTTATGGGCGTCATCATTGGGTTGGTATCACTGCTGCTCATCCCGTGGCCGACGGTGATCCCAGAGGATTCACCTCTGACCACTGCGCCTCATGTGCTGCGTTTGACTCAGTTTTCGCCCTCCACGCTCGCGGATGTGAGCATCTATGTGGCGCTGGTTCTTGCCCTCATTTTTACGGGCATGGCGTGGCGCTCTGGGCGACGGGGCGCGCTCATCGGTTTGGTGGGTGTGGGTGCCTTTGGGATGCTGTATGCAGCGATCAACCTGATCCCTTTTTTAGGGCCTTTGATGAACCTGTGCGGGTTCGGGTTGATCCTCACCGGAGGCGCGATGAGTCTGGCGCTGTCCCAACCGGGGGAGACCCCTGCGGCCGTCCAGCCCGCAGTTAGCGCCACGCTGCCCGAAGCCGATACCGTCGCGGAGTCCGTTTCGGAGCCAATCACATCGGAATCACTGCCGTCTGAAGAAGCGGTTTGAGGAGTGAAGGATCACAAGGATCAAAGGTAAAAACATGGCGAACATCTTACTGCGCGAAAAAGACATTCCCGGCATCGGTCAATACGATACCTACGTTCAGCACGGAGGCTATGACGGACTGAAGAAAGCGCTGGGCATGAAGCCCGACGAGGTGATTCAGGTGGTGAAGGACTCCAATCTTCGGGGGCGGGGTGGCGCAGGCTTCCCCACCGGCATGAAGTGGAGTTTTGTGCCCAAGACCGAAGGTCCTAAGTACATCACCGTCAACGCGGATGAATCGGAGCCGGGCACCTTTAAAGATCGACAGATTCTGGAATATAACTTCCAGCAGCTTTTGGAAGGTTCACTGATCTGCGCCTATGCGGTTCAAGCCAGCGCCGTTTACATCTACGCACGGGGCGAATTCTGGGATATTGGGCCTCACATGGAAGCGGAAATCGAAAAAGCCCGTAAGGCTGGATGGGTCGGGCAAAACATCGGCGGTTCGGGCTGGGGCTGCGAAGTTTATGTGCATCTGGGTGCAGGGGCCTACATTTGCGGTGAAGAAAGCGCCCTACTCAACAGCATTGAAGGCAAACTGGGCCAACCGCGAGTGCGTCCACCCTTCCCCGCAGTGGCCGGTTTGTATGCCCGCCCGACCGTTATCAATAACGTGGAGACTTTGGCAAACGTACCTCAGATCATCGTTCAAGGTGCGGCATGGTTTAAGTCCATTGGGACTGAAAAAAGCCCCGGCCCCAAGATTTTCTGCATGAGCGGACACATCGAAAAACCGGGCAATTATGAGTTTCCCTTAGGCTTGACCTTCCGCCAGTTGATCGAAGCAGCGGGTGGGGTACGAGGGGGCAAAAAGCTCAAGGCGATCCTGCCCTCTGGCGCTTCGGGCCCCCTGCTGCCTGCCACCGATAAGGTGCTGGATACGGCTCTCACCTATGAGGATGTGGCAGCCTTAGGCTCCGTTCTGGGTTCGGCTTCCGTGATCATCTTGGATGAAAGCACGGATATGGTCTGGGCCACACTCAAGATGGCACGCTTCTTTAAACACGAGAGCTGTGGCAAATGCACCCCCTGCCGCGAAGGCACATACTGGCTTCTGAAGCGCCTTGAGGCGATCTATGCCAAAAAAGCGACTCCGGCCGATGTGCAGTTGATCGAAGATGTGGCGAAACAAATGCAGGGCAAGAGTCTATGCGCCTTGGGCGACTTTGCTACCAGCCCTGTGATGAGTGCCCTCAAGTACTGGCGTGATGAGTTTTTGGCCTATACCCAACCCCAAAAACCAGCACCCGCCAAAGCAGGCAAGGACAAAGTGGTTGCAGGCGGGGATTAACCTTCTTCAGAACACCCCCCCTTCTGCCACACGCGGGCGAAGGGGGTCTGTGCCCTTCAAACTGCCCCTTTTGATCAATCCAAGTCAACCCAGTTCAAGCCGGTAAGTCCTCTACCGAGATTTTCAAGAAATTGAATGACGCTTGATTGGGTAAAATCCCTGCCAGTGACCTTTGTAGCAAGGTATGGGCATGAGGAAACCCCATGATTACGCAGGAGCAATTAAACCGAATTGCAGCAGTACTGCCCGTGTTGCAGGGCGCCGAGCAGGCCCTAATCCGTGATTTTCAGGAGTCCGCTTATTTTGTGCGCATCCCATCGGGTAAGGCCGTTTTTACCGAGGGTGACCGTCCAAACGCCATTGCGCTCTTGGTCTCCGGGGTGGTGCGTGTTTACAAGATCGGTGAGACCGGACGCGAACTCACCCTCTACCGTTTTGGGATGGGTGAGTCCTGTATCCTTAGTGCCAATGCCATTCTGAGTGATCAAACATTTGCTGCAATCGCTGCTGTCGAACAGGAGGCGGAAGCCTTCATGATCCCGGCTGAGGTGTTCCGGAAATGGGTGCGGTTGTATGATCGGTGGTTGGAGTTTGTGCTTGACCTCCTTTCTCAGCGGCTCTCAGGCATGATCGAGATTGTCGATGAAGTAGCCTTTCGACGGATGGATATCCGGGTGGTGTCGCTGCTGCTGGAGCGTCATCAACGCCACACCCCGATCACCATCACCCATCAGGAAATCGCTGCCGAATTGGGAAGCTCACGCGAGGTGATCAGCCGCATTCTGGAAAACCTCACGCGGCAGGGGCTGATCCGAATCGGGCGGGGGCAAATCGAGGTGTCCGATCTTCATGCCCTTAAAAGTTTTGTCCTTCGGTGACAATGTCACAGACACCATGTCCTCCATCCACTATGATAAGGGCATGATGTGAATTGAACCATCAAGACCTACCAAGGTGGAGAAAAAGGCAGGATAACCGATGAAGGCATTGTTTAAATTCATGGCATCTGGCACCGGGCGTTTGGTACGCATTGTGGCAGGGGTTGCTCTGATCGTACTTGGGCTGTTGGTCGTTAAGGATACGGGCGGGATCATTCTGGCGGTGATCGGGTTGGTACCGCTGGCCGCAGGCGTCTTTGACTTTTGCCTGTTTTCAGCTCTGTTTGGGGGGCCATTCACGGGTGCCCAAATTCGCGCCAGTAAATAAGAGCAGTTGACCCTCCCCCGGCACGCATTTGTCAACTGCCGGGGAAGATTTTTAACGGGCAATATCTGTGCCCGCCTCATCTCCCACAACCGATGTGCGGTACCCACTCCCTTCGCTCGAAGGGCGAACCGAGTCGCTAAGAAGGTTTCCCCGTAAAGGGCATCACACCCCATGCCCACCGCTTGATTTCGACCTCTTCTCTCCCTCATTTTCGCCACTTTGGGCAGGGATTCGCTATAATCCTGCGCCTGCGTCATTTATGTGCCCTGAGGGCGGTTATCTGATCCACCCATGCCCCCTGAATTAAGCGTTGTTGTGCCGGTTCACAATGAAGCGGAGAATGTGGCTCCCCTTTGTGAGCGCCTTGATCAAACCCTTCAAGGTTACTGCCCTAACTCTGAGATCATTTTTGTGGATGATGGCAGCCTCGATGCAACCTTCAGCCGCCTAAAGGAACTGTGCCAGCGTTACCCCCGACTGCGGGTGGTGCGCTTCACCCGAAATTACGGGCAGACCCCTGCGCTAGCCGCGGGCTTTGACTATTCTCAGGGTCAGGTGGTGGTAGCGATGGACGGTGATCTCCAGCTTCACCCCGAAGACCTGCCCCAACTGGTGGAGAAATTGAAGGAAGGTTACGATCTGGTCAGTGGTTGGCGGGATCGCAGCCATGACCCCAGAGTGCGCAGTTTACCCAGTCGTCTAGCCAACTTGATGATGCGTTATGTGACGGGCATCCCCATGCGCGATTTTGGCTCCACCTTTAAAGCCTATCGGCGCGAACTGCTGGAGCGTCTGCACCTCTATGGTGAACTGCACCGCTTTATTCCTGCGCTGGCAAGCCGTTATGGGGCAAACATGGTTGAGATTCCGGTGCGGTGGTCGCCCCGGATGCATGGCAAAAGCCACTACGGGTTATCGCGCACATGGCGGGTCTTTTTGGACATGATTGCGGTTAAGTTTTTGATCGCTTACTCGGCCAAACCGTTGCGCATGTTTGGCAGCCTCGGCATCGCTTGTTTAGTTTTGGGCGCGCTGCTGTGGCTGATCACCTTATTCATGAAGCTCCCCGCGCTGGGCGGGTATTCGATCACGGGTAATCCCCTGCTCTTTTTGGGGCTGCTCTTGGTATTAACTGGGGTGCAGTTCATCACCAATGGGCTGCTGGCGGAGATGCTCACCCGCACCTATTACGAAGGGGGCAAAGTGCGCAAGATTTACACCGTGCGAGAAGTGCTGGAAGGCGGCAAATCTGATGAGTAGGACAAGTGCTGTGGGCCGGATAATCCAGCCGCCCTATCGGATTCTGGCAATCGCGCCCACGCCCTTTTTTGTGGATCGAGGTGGACATGTACAGATTTATGAACAAGCGAGGGCCCTGCAAAAATTGGGGAATGCACTCGAACTCTGCACCTACCACATCGGACGCGATATGCCGGGGATTAACACTTACCGGATCATGCGCATCCCGTGGTATCAGAAGTTGGACGCTGGGCCCAGTTATCACAAACTCTACCTGATGGGACTATTAGCCGGACTCTCGCTGCGTCGGCTGCGGCGCTTTAAGCCCGATATTCTTCACGGTCACGGCTGGGATGGCTGCTGGATCGCCTATGCCCTGCACAAACTGACAGGTGTACCCTTTGTGTTTGATATGCAGGGCAGCTTTACAGGTGAGATCGTGGCTCACGGGTATGCCAAAACCCAGAGCCGCTTTTTTAAGCTGCTGCGCTGGATCGAGCGCCGCACCCTGCATTTAGGCCCTGTGGTCACCCAGTCGGAGCAAATGGTGCAAGACGCAATCCGTGATTTTGGGGTGAATCCTGATCGCATTTATCACACCTACGATGGGGTTGACACTGATGAGTTTCGTCCCGGCATTAATGCCGACGACCTGCGGGCCAGCCTGAATCTGCCGATAGGCAAAAAGGTGGTGGTGTTTGTGGGGCTGCTCAAACCTTATCAAGGGGTGGACTGCCTGCTTGAGGCCATCCAAATCCTTGTGGGAGACCTAAAACAGACGGGCGCACATTTTTTGATCATGGGCTTCCCCGACGAGGACAAGTACCGGGCGCTGGCGGCAGAGTTGGGGATCGCGGATTATGCCACCTTTACGGGCAAGATCAACTATAAAGAACTGCCCCGTTATCTGGCACTGGGGGATGTGGCTGTCGCGCCCAAACTCTCGCCCACAGAGGGGGATGGCAAGATCTATAACTATCTGGCCAGCGGGCTGCCCATCGTGGCTTTTAACCGCCCTGCCAGTGTGGAAATTCTGGGCGATCTGGCCTTTTATGCCACCCTCGGTGATGCCCGTTCTTTGGCAGGGGCCCTTCAAGAGGCGCTCACCAACCCAGCGCGCTCACATGCACTGGCTCAGCAGGGGCGGCGCATGGCTGAAGAACGTTACTCATGGCTGGCGGTGGCCCGCCGTTTGATGGACGCTTACGGGCAGGTCATAAACGCGGACAACCAGACGCGGTAAAAGGCGACCTACACAGTCTCCAGTTTCGTGTTTTGAAGGCGTCTTGCAGGTACGTTGCTTGATAATCCTGCGGGGCGTATCCCTAACCTCAATGTCTACGAGCCTTTGTCTCTACAGAAGGATGGTTACAATGAGTTTCACACATGCCCTTTATTACCCCGAGATTGATATAAAAGACAAGCAGTTCCTCCTCAATGCTGTTCTATTCTGGGACAAGATTTCAACCATTGTTCCATTCAATTATGGAACCCCCTACTGATCTGTCCCCCCGAAAACTCTACCAAGTGAAGTGAGAGTATCCGAATAGAATGAAGCAGGGAGGATATTCTCATGGGAAGCAAAGGGACGAGATACACCGAGGAACAGATTCTGCGCATCCTGAAAGAAGTGGAGAGCGGCACCAGCGTGAGTGAGGTATGTCGCAAGTACAGGGTATCGGAGCAGACCGTCTACCGGTGGCGAATCAAGTATGGGGGACTGGAGACGAGCGCGTTGCACCGACTGCGTGAGTTGGAAGCTGAGAACAGCCGCCTGAAGAAGATCGTAGCGCAGCAAGCCTTGGACATCGACACGCTGAAGGACCTAGTCGCAAAAAAATGGTAAGCCCTCGCGCCAAGCGTCGTGCAGTGGCGTACCTAACTAGGGAGCGAGGGCTGTCACAGCGGCGCGCCTGCAAGTTGGTGGCAATCGACCGAAGCAGCGCTCGCTATCAGGAACGGGCACACGCCGATGAAGCCAAGGTGGTCGCCCTAGTGCGTGAGTATGCACATGAACAGCCGATGTATGGCTACCGGATCATCGCGGCGATGCTGCGTCACGATGGCTATCGGGTCAATCGCAAGCGGGTGTATCGGATCTGGCGTCAGGAAGGACTGCAACTGCCACGCCGTAAAGTGATAAAGCGCCGTTACGGCGATTCGTCGGGCACCTTGCAGCGAGCCAGCCAACCGAACCACGTTTGGACCTACGACTTTCTGGAAGCCCGCACCGAACGCGGTGGCAAACTGCGTATGCTGACCGTGTTGGATGAGTTCACCCGTGAATGCTTGCTGATTCATGTGGCACGCAGCATTTCGTCGCGCCAGGTCATCAAGTTGCTGGAATGGCTGTTCCTGGTGCGTCAGCCGCCTGGTCACTTACGCTCCGATAACGGGCCAGAGTTCATTGCGTATGCTATTCAGCAGTGGTTGCGTGACCACCACTGCCACACGCTGTACATCACGCCAGGCAGTCCGTGGGAAAACCCATTCATTGAGAGTTTCAACGGAACCTTTCGAGCTGATTGTCTGGATCGCTGGGTGTTTGCCGACGGCAAGGAAGCTCAGGAAATCATTGAACAATGGCGCTTGGAGTATAATCTGCGCCGACCACACAGCAGCCTGGGCTATCTCACGCCTGCCCAGTTCGCCGAACAGGTAGCTGCTGCTTCGAAGCAGCA
>JACSRJ010000125.1 GCA_014879835.1 Anaerolinea sp. | reverse complement strand
GAGTACGTCTCCCCGACGTGAGGGCGGGTGCGTTTTTTTAGGCAAGAGAACCATTATCAATGCGGCAGGAGGCGCACCAACCCTAGTTCGATGTCCTCAAACACAACCTTCAAAGGGAATCTTCAACAGTTTAGCCAGTCCGGTTGGATGATCGTGGCAGGGTTAGCAGGCTTCAAACTGCTCATCCACCTCCTGACCGCGACCAATTACGGTTTTTTCATGGATGAATTGTATTTCCTTGCCAGTGGACAGCATCTGGCATGGGGGTATGTGGACTTTCCGCCCCTCACGGCCTTTTCGGCTTGGGTAGTGCGGGGAATCTTTGGCGACTCTATGTTTGGGATTCACCTCTTGCCAGCATTGGCGGGGGCGGGTTTGGTGATTCTTACGGGGCTGCTGGTACACGAGTTGGGCGGCAAGGTCTTCGCTCAGGCAGCCGCTTGTTTAGGGGTGGTGGTTACTAGTGTGTATCTTTTTATGAACACCTATCTCTCCATGAATTCCATTGAGCCGCTGATCTGGATGGGCTGTATATACCTGCTGATCCGCATCGCCAAAACAGGCGAAACCCGCTTATGGTTGGTCTTTGGGGTGCTGGCAGGGATTGGGCTGCTCAATAAACATACCATGCTGATCTTTGGCTTTGGGGCAACCATCGGTGTCCTGCTGACTCAAGCGCGCATCCGGTGCTGGAATCGTTGGTTTTTCCTCGGTGGGGCGCTGGCCGTCTTGATCTTCCTGCCCAATCTGATCTGGATGATCCAACACAATTTTCCGCACCTTCAGCAGTTAGCAAATATCCGCTTCGCCCGGCGTAATGTGGAGCTTGATCCACTTGGGTATCTGGGGCAGCAGGTGCTTTACCAGAATCCCTTCACCTTGCCTTTGTGGTTAGGTGGGCTGGTTTACTTTTTTATTCATCCCACAGGGCGAGGTTATCGGTTTATTGGGTGGACATACCTGCTGGCGCTCTCGCTGCTGCTGTTAGCCGATGGCCGACCCTACTACCTCTCCCCCCTATACCCGGTGCTGCTGGCAGGGGGCGCAGTGTGGGGCGAAAGTGTGCTCTCAGGAGGGCGGGGCAAGTGGCTCAAACCCGGATTCTTGAGCGTTTTGGGGATAAGTGGCCTGATTTTAGGGCCCTTCAGTTTGCCTATCCTACCCCCAGAAGTCTTCATTCGTTATGCGAAAGCAGTTCCCTTCATACAACCGCGCATTGAAAACGTCTATTCAGGGGCGCTGCCCCAGCTTTTTGCATTGCGTTTTGGTTGGTCTGAGATGGTAGACGCGGTGGCCAAGGTGTATCACGAGCTGTCCCCGGAGGAGCAGGCGCGCACCCAGATTCTAGCGGGAAACTATGGCGAAGCAGGCGCGATTGATCTGTACGGGCCTGCGCGGGGGCTGCCTAACGCCTTCAGCGGTCACCTAACTTACTTCTATTGGGGACAGGAGCGCACCTCAGAGGTGTCGGCTGGTGCAACCGTGATTGTGGTGGGGTATTCAGTGGTGAATATGCGCCCCTATTTTGAGAAGACAGAGATCGCTGGTTATGTATCCCACCCCTACGCGATGCCCTATGAAAACTTCCCCATCTACCTCTGTCGAGGGTTAAAAGTACCACTGTCCGAAGTGTGGCGATATTTGAAAAACTTCGGTTAGGGGCGCGTGGGTAGCGGGTAAGGCACCTTTCGTCCTTACCCTCATCACCCTCCAAAGCGCGGGGCAGGTGTGGCGGAGGGTGGCTCCCTCATTGGCGTGGAAACGTTCTACGCCGAAATGCGCCGTCTGATCCTGCCCGCGATGCGCAAGCGATTCGCCACTGCGGACAGGGAATCCTCAAATTTTCCTTTTTCCTCGCCTTACACCCGCAGCGTAAGCAGGTGGTAGGATTCAGTGTACACCTGCGCTTCTTCGCCGTAGTCGGGGTCAATGTTCGCCCGCTGGCGTTTGATCAATCCTTCTGGGTCTTTGATCTGACTGCGATGGGAGAGGATCGCCCCGATTTTTTGATCCAGCACTGCACTGATATTCACCTTGAAGTTGGGATCCCGAGTCCCAGACAGAAACACATGCCGCACTTTATGAGGCTGTAATCCTTCCTGAAGCAGTTCAGGGAAGTAATGAGGATCACGGGCAGAGGGGTATACCGCTGCCAGCACCGCCGCCCCAATAGCAATATGATCGGGGTGATTGACTCCCCCAGATTTGAAGTAGTAACTTTGGGGATCATTGGTGATGACCACATCCGGTTGATACTGACGGATCACCCGCACCAGATCACGGCGCAGCCTGAGGGTGTGTTCGATCTCCCCGTCCGGGTAGCGCAAAAAGATCACCGTACTCTCGCCCGCACAGGCAGCGGCGGCCCGCTGTTCTTCTTCACGGATGGCTACCAGTTCGGCACTGCTTATGGTGGGGTCATCAGTGCCCTTGTCGCCGCTGGTCGCAAGTACATAAAAAAGCTGTTTACCCTCTGCCCCCCACTTAGCCAGCAGACCCCCACAGAAAAATTCAGGATCATCCGGGTGGGCAAAAATCGCCATCACCCGTTTGATCTCATGCGGCGTTTCGCTCATACATCCCCATCCTCATCGTTGTCTTCAAGGGTGTCGAGGGGTAGATCGGTATCATCGGACTCATCTTCATCTTCGCTTTTGCCGCCGCGTTTGGCACCGCAGTCGCAACCGCCGCTTTCGTGGCGGGAACAGCCTGCTTTGGCTTTGGCGTCCAGCGCTTCCAGTTCATCCAAGGGAACTAGTTCGTCGCGTTTGAAGATCAACCGATTGTCTTCGATCAACACCGTGACTGCATCTTGGAGGGGGTGAACATCAATGACCTTACCCGGTCCCTGAGGGGTACCCACCCGTTTGTTGCGTTTGGGAAGTTGGGCCCGCGCCTCCACATACTGCTCATATTCGTACACCAAACAGCAGCGCAGCCGTCCGCACATCCCTGTGATCTCGGAAGGATTGAGCGAAATCCCCTGCGCCTTGGCCATTTTGATCGAGACCGGGCTGAAGTCGGTGAGGAAGGTGGAACAGCAGCGGGGGATACCACATGCCCCCATGCCTCCGATCAGTTTGGCCACATCACGGGGGCCCACTTGACGCAGGTCGATCTTGGCAGGGTAACGCCCGGTGATGGCATTACGCAGGCGGTTGATGTTGATCTTAAGGTCTTCCATGCTGTACATGACGGTCATGGTCGCACCGTCATAACTATACTGCACGGCAAGAAATTTACATTGATCATAACCGCCCAGACCCTTGGCCAACTCTCGAATTTCGATCAGGGTGGTCAGGCCTTTGGCATCCCACTGCTGTTTGAGCAGCAGATCTGCGGGGGTGGCAAGGGCGAGGATCGGTTTGTAATCGTATTTTTCTGTGTCGGGGGGGTAGAACTCTACCACCTCCCCCATTTGGCGTCCGCGCATGGTCTCCACAATAACCTGATCTCCCTGCTGGAGATCGGGAAAACCAGAGCAGTCAAAATGGTATAGTTTGCCGACTTTTTGGAAGCGGATAGCGGCAACCCGCGTAATGGTCTCAGTGGGAAGGTTATCTACCATAAGCTTGAATTGAGTCACACACCCTTTGTATGAAGCGGTTATGATAGTGTGCTTTATGGTTGGTGACAAGTTTTGTGGCAAGGAATGGCGGGATGAGCTTCACACACGAAACCATGTTAAGCCCTTTCACATGGCGTTATGGGTCGGAGGCGATGCGGGCGATCTGGTCGGAGGCATACGGGCGCAAGTTGTGGCGGCGGTTGTGGGTAGCACTGGCTCAAGCACAGCACGAATTTGGGTTGATCAGTGCGGCGCAGGTTGAGGATTTGCGCGCCCATCAAGATCAGATCGATATGGAGCGGGCACACCAGATCGAATCCGAGATCAAACATGATCTGATGGCGGAGGTCAAGACCTTCGCGGAGCAGTGCCCTATTGGAGGGGGGATCATTCATCTGGGCGCAACCAGTATGGATATTGAGGACAATGCCACCGCGATCCGGTTGGGTGAATCCCTCGATCTACTCATCCAAGGGCTGTGGCGCATCCTTGAAACTTTAATTGACCTGATCGACACGCACGCCGATCATGTCTGCATCGCCTTTACCCATTTGCAACCCGCAGCCTTGACCACCTTGGGGTACCGTCTGGCCAATTATGGACAGGACTTGCTCGCAGGATGGGAACATCTTGTCCAGATACGGGCGGAGCTTCGGGGTAAGGGCTTTAAGGGCGCGGTCGGAACTTCCGCCACCTATGAGCACCTGCTCCAAGGGACTGGTAAAAATGCCCGCGATCTAGAAACCCGGGTGATGTCCCTGATTGGATTAAAAGCGTTTGGGGTTGCAACCCAGACCTATCCTCGTCGTCAAGATTGGCGCGTCCTGTGTGCGCTGGCTGATGTGGGCATGAGTGCCTACCGCCTCGCCTTTGATGTGCGCCTGCTGCAATCCCCCCCCATTGGCGAGTGGGGTGAACCGTTCGGGGCGGCGCAGGTGGGGTCTTCGGCCATGCCTTTTAAGCGCAACCCGATCAATGCTGAAAATGTGGACAGCCTCGCCCGATATTTGGCCAGTCTGCCCGGTGTGGCGTGGGATAACGCCGCACACAGCCTTCTGGAACGCACCCTTGATGATTCTGCCAACCGTCGGGTGATTCTGCCGGAGGGATTCCTCGCCGCTGATGAAATTTTGGCGCGGTTGGAGCGAATCCTACGTGGGCTGCGTCTTGATGAGCGGGCCATTCAACGCAATCTGAATCTGTACGGTACTTTCAGCGCCACTGAACGTTTGCTTATGGAAGCGGCCCAAGCAGGCGGAGATCGGCAGATCCTGCATGAAGTCATCCGTGAACACAGCCTTGCTGCATGGGAGGTGGTGGGCACAGGAAGCCCCAACCCGCTGGTCGAACTACTTGCCTCCGATCCCCGCATCACGCATCTTGTGCCCGCGGAGTCGGTGCGCCGTCTGATGCGTTTAGAGGGGTTCATTGGCGATGCTCCACAGCGCGCTAGGGAATTGGGGGCCGAGATCCGGGCTGCCTTGGGGGGATAACCCCACCCTTGTGAGGTTGTAAAAGCATTCCAACAAATTGAGTACAAAAACGAACCGCAAAATTGATGGAGTCGTGTACCATTATAAAAAGCGTATAAGGGCGCGCTTATTTTGCGATCCTGTGCGCCCAGCCTTTCTGGTGATCATTTTTGAGTGAACGATTATCATCCTGAACATGCCGTTTGAAACGGAGGCTTGCAGGAGGAAGCGAACCCTATGTCAGACCGCACCCACCCGAAACCGAAGCAGCGAACGCGAGGCGTTCGCGGTCAGGCGCTCGTAGAGTACGTCCTGATCGTGGCGCTGGTGGCGCTCGCCATTGTAGCCATTTTGGCGATCACAGGTCCCGCCATTGGGAATGTGTTCAGCAACACCGTTTATAACCTGCTGAACCAGAACTTTACCCCGCGGGCGCCGCTCACCGATGCGGAGTTCTGGGAATATGCGACGGCGGTTGCCTCGTATGTACCTTCGCCCTTTGATGTGAAGACCAACACCCCCATCGGCGAAGACCCCAACAAGAATCATCCGCCCGTAGCATATCCAGATACCTACAACACCCCTCTGGATACACCACTGGTGGTGGCAGCGCGGGGCATCCTGATCAACGACACCGACCCTGATATTGGTGAGACGGCTACCCTTCAGGTGACCAGCATCACCTTCACCAGTCCTCTGCCTGAAGGCACTCTCAGCCCCCTTGATCCCAACGGGGGATTCACCTTTACCCCCAACACTGGGTATCAGGGCTTTGTGGTGCTGTCTTATGAGATCGTGGATGCGCGCGGTTTGACCGCCACCGGCATTATCAACATCGGGGTTGATGTGACCGGGCCGCCGCCTAATACCAAAACCCCCACCCCAAAACCATCAGCCACTCCGGTGGACATCAACCTATCCTTCCCCTTTTATGATCGCGCCGATAACCCGGCGTTTTGGCATACCGACTTCAACAATGTGGTGCACGGGCCGTGGGACATCGAATACTTCAACAACCCCACCTTCACCGCCCCCGCAGCAGACACCGGTTCGATCTTCTGGAAGCCCGGCTTCCAGACTCTGGATTACAACTGGGGCGCTGGCGCACCTTTGGCGGCTCTGCCCGCGGATGGTTTCAGCGTCGTCTGGGTTGCCAACAATGTGCCCATGGAAGACTTCATCTACGACGTTCAGATCATTGCTAACGGGGCTGCCACCCTCACCATCGGTGGCTGGTCACTGTCAATCAACTCCGATACAGGCCTGCCCCAAACGGCCTACGGCACTTATGATGGCAGTGGCACCCCAGTGACGATGCGTCTGGAATTTGCCGATACCACCGGCGATGCCAGCATCCGCCTGATCTTTAACCGTCTGGCCGATAAGGGCACCTGCCGCTGGCAGACTGCTGGCAGCTCCTACCACTCAGAGTCAAGCGCATGGCATGACAGCGTGGGCAACACCAATTATAGTGTCGACTCCACCTGCCACCTGCGCCTGCGCGGTAAAATCCCTATCCCACAGTTTCGCGCTGACCTCAGCCCCACCCGCCCCCGTCTTGCCTTCTGGGAACGCTGGGAGTTAAACACACAGGATCGGCTCGAAGTGGGTGTCCGGGACTACAACTCGTCGGATGCGTGGTCATGGGTACTGGTTCATGATTCCAGCGGCACCAGCAACCTGAACTGGCGTCAACAATCCTTTGATCTGACCAACTTCGATGGCAAGGACTTCCGTAACAAGTCCATCGAGATCGCTTTCCGGGTGATCAGTATCGATGGCAATGTGGCCAACGGTTGGTTCATTGATGACATCTCCGTTGAGGACTTCCAGCAGCGGCTCTACACCGTCGGCTGGACGGACAATGTGGACGACGACCTGTACTCACCGCAGTTCTTCCTGAACGAGTGCAACTGGCGTCGGACAACCCTAGAGCGTAACTCCGGTACAACCGCTTGGGCAGACAGCCCCAGTCGTATGGTCTCCGGCACCAAGATCATCGAGAACTACAAGGACAACGATGACTGTTCACTGGTCTTGAATGGTTTGGTAGACCTGACCGATTATGCGGCCTCGGCGGACACCCCTGAACTGACTTTCTACAGCCGCTCTGCCCTGAACACTGCAACAGACGTGTTTACGGTCGAATGGCGCCCAGAAAACTCAACCAACCCCGCGGACTGGGCACCCTTTACCCCGCTGGGCAGCAGCAACCCGTGGATCGCCAAGGCACCCACCTCGGACACATGGGGGCAGTCCTTCATCAACCTTTCCGCCCGCAAGGGTGAAAGGTTCCAACTGCGCTTCCGCCTGCTGGCGGACGGTGATGGCAACGTTGCCGACGGCATTTATCTGGACGACTTTGAACTCCGTGAACGCCCGGTGCAGTTTGTGGGTATCCCCTTCTACGAACCTTTCAACAATCTGGCGCGTTGGCTGGTGAACGGCAACTGGTCACTGACGACGGGCAGCCCTGCGCCTTCGTACAGCTTCCCCACTGCCCTCACGGACAGCCCCGGCGCGGGTGTGAACTACACTGCGCCTTCCAACACGCAGGCGGAGTTGATCCCTCAGGTTGACCTTGAGGGCACCACCAACCCCGTCCTCAGCTTCTGGTCATACTATGACGTCAATGACGCCAATCTGTTGGTGGAAATCTCCACCGATGATGGCGCCACATGGGTCGGCACACCCTTGTGGAGCCGCCCCGGTGGTGAACCGACCCAACTGGCATGGTACCGTCACAAGATCAACCTCACCTCGTATGTGGGGCAGAAGATCAAGATTCGGTTCCGCTTGCAGGTAACCTCCACCAATGTGGCCGACGGTTGGTACATCGACGATCTGCGCATTGAGGAAGAAGATACCACTGCGGTAACCCTCTCAACGGGCACGATCATCGAAGACATGAACGGCTCCACCCCGCAGGACAACTGGTATCCGGGTGGTACATGGGCCGTGACCACCGACGGCGGGCGGGACAACACCCCTGCATGGTCGGACAGCCCCACCGACTACGTGAAACCCTCACGGAGTGTGCTGGAGTACCGTAAGATCATCAATGTATCGGGTACGGACAAACCGACCCTGTACTTCTTCACCAAGTTTGCTCTCGGTGATACTGCCGACAGGTTGTATGTTGAAACTTCAACCGATAACGGCTACACATGGTCGGCTACCCCGCTGTGGTCGAACCCAGAGCGGAACAATCTGGGCTGGCACCGGGTACAGGCAGACCTAGGGCCTCTCAAGGCCACCCCCTTCCGGTTGCGGTTCCGGATGGAAACCATGAACACCAACCCCGTTGGGGATGGTTGGTACATCGATAATGTGACCTTCTTTGATCGAAAGTTCCTCACGGCCTACGGTTTGAGCCTGACGGACGAGTTTAATGATCTCTCCCGATGGGTTGCGGAAGGCTCTTGGACGGCTGTGCCCACCATGTGGAGCGGCTGGAGTTACCGCCCTGAAGGTCTGATCCCGATCCCCACCACCTACGGCACCGTCACGACCTCCAACTGGGTCGGTGACTACTGGCATATCCCCGCTAGCAATACTGCGGTGTGGAATGCCGGCGGTGTGGTGTGGCCGGTCGCGGCTGCCAATATCGCTGGGGATAACTCCGTGGCTGAAATCAGCTTCAACTATGAGGCCGATACCGCCACGCGCCCGTTCTCACCGGGTATCACCGCTTGGCAGGTGACGGGCACCAACAACTACGAGTACTACCTGATGCGTTGGCAGCGGCGTTACAGCGCCACCACACCCGGTCTCTATCGCTTCCGCCTAACCTTTGCGGGTGGGGCGCGGGTATACGTGAACGGCTCGTTGGTGAATCCCAATATGAGCCTAGAGCGACCCTTTAAGGCGACCACCGGGGCCAACAGCAATCCTTTCATCAAGAATTCGCTGCTGCGTACCTACTTCTATGAGACCAACCTGACCGGAACCTTCGACATTCGGGTGGAGTACTTCCATACCACCTTTGCTGACTCCGGGCCGGGGCGGATCGAGTTCGCTTTTGCCGAACAATCGACGGTGGCCCGCACCTCAACTGGCAGCTTGACCACCGATACCTACCCACACCTGAACCGGGTCAGCCTGATCCTGAACGGACTGATGACCATCTCCGCGGGCAAGGTGGCCAATGTTGGTTATCAAGAACGTTGGTCACTGACCGATGACGACTATGCCAAGGTTTACTACTCCTATGATGAGGGCTTCACATGGACTGAAATGACAGCCCTGCGCCGCTCCAACAACAACCCGCAAGGAGGTGGTTGGGTCGGTGGATCGCTGCAAGACTGGGTGAACACTTCGTTTGTGCTCACCGACCCGATCACGGGGGGCACCCATACCACCGAGCGTAAGGTGATGATCAAGTTTGAGCTGGATTCGCGCCTGAACACAGCCGTTGATGAGGGTTGGCTGCTGGATAACTTCACCTTTGTCCTTGGTGAAGTGATCACAAACCAAGCGCCAGTCTCGTCCACGGTGAACATCAGCACCACTGCCGATGTGACCAAGTCCGGCAACATCCCCACGGTGGTCGATACTCCCGGCGATACCCATACCTTTGTGGTCACCACCCAACCGCTGCGCGGCACGGTCAATGTGATCGGCAATGCGATGGAGTATGTCCCGCCCACTTCAGAAGATTTCTGGACGGGCACCACCACCTTCCTGTTCAGCGTCACCGACGCGGGCGGCTTAACAACCGTCAACCAAGTGGGCTACATCACGGTGGAACCGAGCTTCTGGATGGGGGTCAACATAGGCAACAGCACCTCGTCCAATTCTGCCTATGCTGGGCCAGTGGCCATTGATGGTAACAACTGGGTGGGTTACAACACTAGCGATTCTGGTTCGAGTAACACTTCCACAGGCAATGTGGACAGTGCCACCCTTAACCCGGCAGCCATCGACAGTGACTTTGAGTCCATGATCGAGAACTTCCGTTACATGAACGACACCACGAGCGGGAATGTTCAGATCAAGAACGCAAACAGTGCTGGCATCTACACCTACTACCTGTATGTGGTGCAGCGCAACACCACCGCGATCACCTATGATGTGCTGCTGGAGTTTGATACCCGCAACCGCCTGATCAACAACATCAGTCTGCCCCCAACCGCAGGCGAGTGGCGCAAGTTGGGGCCCTACACCGTTCAGGAAGAAGGTTATGGCACCACGCTGGCTTTGTTGTTCCGCGGTGGGCAGGCAGCCGTTTCCGGTATCGAAGTCTGGCGCGGTGGCCAGTATCAGGACTGGACCTACGGGGACATCGGCGGTAACAATGTGTGTTACAAAGGCAGCCAAACCGGCGGCGGTGACAATGTAAGCATCACTGCGGGTGGTGCGGACATCTGGGGTACGGCCGATGAGTTCCGTTATGGTTACCGGTATGAGATGGGCAGCATACGCATGACGGCGCAGGTGATGTGGCCCAGCTCGCCCCCGGATGGTTGGTCAAAAGCTGGTCTGATGATCCGTGAATCGGATGCGGTAGGTGCCCGTTATGGCTTCCTAGCGCTCACCCGCGACAATGGAATCACCTTCCAGCAGCGAACCTCTACCGATGGCAGCGCCGTTAGCACCTATACCGGTGGCTCCGTGCCCACGGGCACCCCCTACTGGATACGGCTGGAATACTATCACACGGCTTTTGGTGGGTATCCCAACGATACCATGCGGGCCTATACCTCCAGTGATGGGGTCACATGGACGCAGTATGACATCAATCGGACGGTCAATGTCACCAACAGTTACCTGATTGGTTTGGCTGTGACCTCACACAACGACTGCTCCGCAGCGACGGCTCAGTTTAGTAACGTGAGTGTTGAACAGATCGGCAATCGGATCAACTAATCTGCTGCTGCTGCCCTGTTTCCCCTCAGGGGAGCAGGCAGCAGTCTAAGCGCTAGAATCATCTGAGTCCTCAACCAGCCCGACAGGTATGTCGGGCTGGTTTGTTGAAAGACCATATGGTGAACGCCTGTCTTACGTATGGGATGCGACTCCCCTATGGGGGGGCGTGCCTAGTTGACAGACCCCGCCGATCTCACTATACTCGCACTTCAGTACTAGGGCTGTATTCGCACCGATCCGAGGAGGCAATCGTCATGCAAGGCAGCGGCAGCTTTCGGCTGATCGTGCGCCGGGGACCGCAACCAAACCAGGTGTACGAACTTAACAAGGACGTGGTGACGCTCGGACGCGACATCACCAACGACATCGTGATCAACGATCCAGAGGTGAGTCGTCACCACTGCCGTTTGACACGGGGTGGGGGCGGGTACACCATGGAGGACTTGACCAGTACCAACGGCACATTTATCAATGGGCAGCGCTTGATGGGCGCACGCCCGCTTTCAGGTGGGGATCAGGTAGGGCTTGGTGAAACCGTTACCCTCGCCTATGAAGCGTCCTTTGGGGCGCAAGATTTCGCACGTGCTGGGGCGCCTGCGGGAGCGGCTCCCTCACCTTATCAACCAGCGCCGGCACAACCGGCCCAAGCTCAGCAGCCCGCACCGATGGCACCACCACAACCAGCCTATCAGACCCAACAGCAGCCGATGGCGCAGCAGCCCTATTCGCCACCGCCGCCGCCTAACTATCAGCAGCCCTATGCCAATTATGAACCGGTCGGGGCGAGTCCGGGTTTAGGACGGTGGTTTTTCATCGGCTGTGGCTGTCTGATCGTGCTGTGTGTGTTTGTGGCTGTGGTCGGCGCACTGTATGTGGATGCCAACGATCTCTACTGCCAGATTCCCATCCTTCGGGATGTGGTTGGGATCATTCGCCGCTGCCCGTAGACCTTGCCTACGGTTGTTCCTTCGTGTTTAAAGCGGCTTCAAAATTGGGCAGCCCTGTGTGGCTGCCCTCTTGATTCCTGAGGGAAACTTCAAGTGTTCGCCCTCTGAAATTTCCTCAGAAGCCATTTGAGAAGGGGTCTGTTTCCGGGTTTGCCTTCCCCCCCAACCGCTGCGCCGTAAGTAGAGGGACAGAAGGTGGGGGTATTTCCCCAAGAGGCAGGTTGAGGGGGACACCCCCTCAAAAGACTAATTTCCCCTTCTCCAGTTTGGAGACTGAGGGGGCGACAGTAGCTTTACCCTCGTCCCTCCTGCGCCCCACGACCGCTGCGCGGTGCCCGCCCGCACGCGGTAGAAGGGGAGATTCGAGACTCTGAGGGGTAAACCCCTCAAACTCCCCGATACTGGGGGGTGGGGGACGCCTTTCAGGGGTAGGTTTTTCAGGGAGGAGGTAGGCTTCTCCCTTGCGCGGAGTTTGGAAAGGGCAAACTTGTGTGGCTGCCCGGTCGTTTGCGCCCACGGGTCGGACGACGCAGGCGTCGTCCCTACGAGGGGTTTGGTAGGGACAAGGCCTGCCTTGTCCGCCAACAGGGGATCGATCAGAGGTGTTCTTTGCAGGTGTCCTCGCCTCAGCCTACAACCTTAGATTGGGATGTTTGAGGGGTTTGGGTACCTTTACCATTCA
>JACSRJ010000296.1 GCA_014879835.1 Anaerolinea sp. | reverse complement strand
TAACAGGACCCCATGTGGGCAGCGCACCCACTGCGGTGGTGGGTGATAGGGTCGTTGGGGAAATCGCCAAGGTAAGGGTCGGGGGTAGTAGGGTACCCTCCCCAAAAACGGTAGGGTTGGTGATGGGCCCAATGATGAGGGCCGGCGTACCACTTCGGATCAGGGCAGGTGAAGGGCTGGCAAAAGCGCTGTCAGAGGTAGGGCTGAGGTTGTTGTTTGGGTCACTGCCACAAGCACTCAGACTGAGCGCAAACAGCACGAGAAACAGACTGACAGGGACAAATTTCCTCATGGTTCCTTCACACGCTAGATAACCCCCCGATAAAATCCTTCAAATCATATCCCAGACGCACTGAAGTGCAACCTTTCACCCGCTGCCGAAGGGCAATCACATCAAATCCGATTCGGCAAAATGAACCCCGTAGACTTTGGGATTGAGGGGGTGGTGTGAGTATCAAAAATGGAGATTACGCACTTCTCAAAGAGATTCCGAGGGTCCCCTCCTCAGCTCTCTGCTGAGGGGGGGACAGTCTGCATGACTGTTACGCTCAGTTTACGATCACGATATTGTAGGCCGACCCAAAGGGCACTTCGGGCACTCCCATCCCGTTGGGCTGAGCCACCACTGCCCACCGCCCCGTGCCCGAATCGTACATCACCGCAACCGGGAACTGCATATACACCGATCCGGGCGTGTAGTTGGTGGTTACAATGAACACCGCATCGGGCCGACCATCCAGTTGAGGATGGCTTAAGAAGGTGCGATCCCCACTGGTGTTTTCGGGTGCAGCCACATGGGTATATGCGCCTCCGCCACCGGGAATCACCAGTACATTAAAGGTTGCGCCCGCGGGCAGCGGCTGCTGATCCTGATTAAAGATTGCCCACCGGGAACCGTCATACCACACCCCCACCAGATGGTTGTTGTACACCCCAGAGCCAAAGGTTTGCTCCACCATCACGATCAAGGATGGGTTGCCGTTGAGTTCTGGGCGGTCGATGAAGGTGATATGGGAACCATCGCCTGAAGCCGAATGGGTGAAGACAAAACTGCCTGAAGGTGGGCTGTACGCGCTGTAGAGCGCACCTGCGGGCATGGGCTGCCCCCCATCTTGATTAAAGATCGCCCACTGACTGCCGGTGAAAAAGACGCCCGTCGGGTTGGGGTTGTTGACCACACTGGATGGATTCAGTTGTAGGGTGGTGAACAAAAACAGACCCGCATTCCCATTCCAACTGGGATTATCAAGGGTGGTGAAGTTCCCACTGATGTTGGCTGGCGAGGTCATGTGCTGAAGCAGGAAGGGACTCGCTGGCGGGACGATCACCTCTGGGGTGGGGGAGGGCGGGTTGAGCAGAGCGTTGGCGGTCGCAGTGGCTGCGGCGGCGTTGGTGGCCTCGATGATGAGGGCCTGCATGGTGGCCGTGGCTTCAAATTCCATCGCGGCTACGGTTGCCGTACCCGCCGCAAAAGTGGCTGCGGCAGCGTTGGTGGCATCGATGATCGCAGCTTGCATGGTTGCCGTTTCGACCGCAAAAGTAGCAGCGGCCGCATTGGTGGCCTCAATGATCTGGGCCTGAGCGGTTGCAGTCGCAGCGGCCGCTGCTGCGGTGGCGGCCGCCGCACCTGCATTGGCGGTCCCTACTGCGTTTGCGGTGGCAATCATATCAACCGCTGCCTGAGTCTGGGTAGCATTGGCCGCGGCGACAATGGTTGCCTGATTGTTAATCGCGGCTTGTGTTTGGGTCAATGCCGCCTGTATGGTGGTATTGGCGTTGATCGCCGCCTGCGTTTGGGTTGCGGCCACCGCCCCGGCAAGTGCCGTTGCGGTTTGGAAGATCGCCGTCTGAGAGGCGGCCGCGTTCGCCTGTGCAGTGGCAGTCGCAAACACGGCTCCGGTTGCAGTAGCTGCTGCCTTGGCGGTGGCAGCGTTGGCTGTGGCCCAGAAGCTGGTCGCGGTGGCCGCGATGGACATTTGAGTCGCTTGGAACGCTTGAATCTGCGCTTGCATAGTCAGGGTCATGTAGGCCGAGATCGCCGTTGCGGTGATCTGGTTATAGAGCGCCTGTAGGGTGGCCTGCTGGTTAGCGATAGCAGTTGCGGTCGCAGCATTGGCAGCGCCGCCCACTGCGGCAGTCGCAGTGAGATCAAGGGCATTCTGGGTGGCCAATACATTAAAGGCGAAGGTCGCGTTGTAATCTGGGGTGCTGGTTGGCGTCGCCGTTGAGGTGGGAGTCACCGAGGGGGTGAAGGTGGGCGAGACGCTCCGCGTGGCCAGTGCCGTCTGAGTCTGGACATTGCCCACGGCCACCACAGTCCGCTGCTGATTTTGGTTGTTGACGATACTTAACACACCCACCGCCAGCGCCGCCAGAATGGCGCACGCAAAGACCGCTGCGGGCAGCATCCACACCGGGATCGAAGGGGTGATCAGCATCTCCCCCGAAAGCACCTGAGGCGCAAGCGCGCCGGGCTGTACCCCGCCTGCCGGATTGGGCAGCATCTCGACCACCACTTCAAAGGGTGCCACCCCTGCCCCTCCAAAGGTTGGACGCTGGCGGGGCGCTGCGGGGATGGGGATGATCTGGGTTTCGCCCACGCCTAAAGTCGTGGGCGCAGGTTGGGCAAAATCAACCAACCCCCCACGTTCGTTCACCCGCACCCCAAAACTGGCAGGGATGCTGCTTTTGTTGTTGAGGGTGAGCATGAGTGTGCCCGCACCTTTAAGCTGTGGAGGATACAGACTCGCCCCAAAATCAAGGGTGGGCGGCGGCGGCGCAGGAGGCACGGAAACTGCTGGCGCGGAGGGCGCTTTGGGCGACACCAAGGTTTGGGCCATGCTTGGAGTGGCGGGGATATCCGCTCGTGAACGCGCTGTTTCCAACCGAATCCAGAACTCGCCAATGCGTACATTCATGCCCGGTTCAAAGGCTTGGGGCATGTTGGGCAGCATTTTGGCGTCGTTAAGAAAGGTGCCATTGGTGGAGCCAAGATCGGTGATGGTATAACTTCCATCGGGTCGGCGATCCAGTCGCGTATGATTGCGGGAGACCTTTTCACCCCGCAGGATCACATCCGCAGCACTGTCGCGCCCGAAGATCATGACCGATTTGTTGATCAGGACCGTCTGGGCCCCGCCCTCTGAAACCACAATCAAGCGATCTTGCCCCACTTGACTCGGGGTTGGGGCTTGAATGGTATGCGCGGGCATCTGCCCCATTGGGGCCTGACTGGCCAGATAGGTGAGGATGCTCTCAGGGCGGGTCGGAGCTGATTCGGGCAGGGTAGAAGGCAGCGAAGGCGGTGAGGCAGGCGCTGATTGAGGCAGCCCACCGCTCAACAAGGTTTGCAGGGCGGTCATCATTTCGGCCGCGGAACTGTAACGATCCTCCGGTTTTTTGGCGAGGGCCTTGTTGATCACAGCGCCCAAAGTGGGAGGCAGCCCGGGGCGAAAACCCTCCGGTGGGGGCAGTGGTTCTTGACTGTGCATACGGATGGCTTCACTGATGGTTTTGGCGGGGAAAGGCAAACGCCGCGCCACCAGTTCATAAAGCATGATGCCCAGCGAGTACAGATCGGAGCGGGCATCTACACTTTCGCCAAGACATTGTTCCGGTGACATATAGGCAAAAGTGCCCATCGTTTGCCCAGTGGCCGTATGAACCAGCGCCTCATTGAGTTTCGCCAGCCCAAAATCGGTCAGGATAGCCATGAAGCCGCCCATACCTGTGCCCGAAGTGACCGGCTTGAGCAGCACATTGTCGGGTTTAATGTCCCGATGCACCATGCCTTGTCCATGGGCGTAGTTGAGCGCCTCCGCGATCTGCCGGGTAAGTTCCACCGCCTCCATCAGATCCATCGGTTTGTTGATTTGGTTAAGATGCTTGATGTAATCCCGGAGGCTGCCCCCTGCCACAAAATCTGTGACAAGAAACAACTGTCCATCCTTCAGTCCAAAATACAGCACCTTAATGATATGAGGATGATCCAAACTGGCCGCAGCGCGGGCTTCCTGCAAAAAGCGCTGCTGAAATTCCGCCTGAGAAGCAAGGTGAGGATGCATGAGCTTCAGTGCAACTTGGCGCTGAAGATTGAGATCAGTGGCCAGATACACTGTCCCCATCCCGCCTTGCCCAAGCTGGCGCTCAAGCCTGTAGTTATCGATCATGTCAGCCATTGGGGCGTTTCCTTACTTAAACCGGGTGAATGATCTATAACAAAGGATTGTACCGGAAAGTGATTTTTTGGGCTTACCCCGTACCACACGGATTCATGACGCAAGTTAGGCTTTTTCAGACGGGTTGGCGGCTTCGTCAGTGAGCAGTGGGTGAAGGGAAAGGTGATCGCCCTTCACTTTTATAGGCTTGGGTTATAATCCGTGCTGGATTCAAGAAGCATATGTGACGGGGATTTAATGAAGCAGGTTCAAGCAGTCGCCGAAAAACTGATCGAAAATGTGAACCGGGTGATCATTGGCAAACGTGCGGAAATTCGCCTGACCGTGATTGGTCTGTTGTGTCAGGGCCATATTTTGCTCGAAGATGTGCCCGGCGTGGGCAAAACCGTGATGGCCAAAGCGCTGGCGAAATCGCTTGGCTGCACCTTCAGCCGCATCCAATTTACCCCTGATATGCTGCCCTCCGATGTGACGGGTGTGACCCTCTTTAATCAAGGGTCGCGCCAGTTTGAATTCCGGGCAGGACCGATCTTCGCTCAGGTTGTGCTTTCCGATGAGATCAACCGGGCCACCCCAAAAACTCAGGCTGCGCTGCTAGAAGCCATGGAAGAGCGTCAAGTCACAGTGGACGGCGTGACCTACGCCCTTGCTCAGCCCTTTTTAGTGCTGGCGACCCAGAACCCTATCGAGTATGAGGGTACCTTCCCCCTCCCTGAAGCCCAGTTGGATCGCTTTCTGCTGCGTCTGCGCCTTGGATACCCCTCCGCTCAGGAAGAAATGGCCATGTTGGACGCTCAGCAGACCCGCCATCCTTTGGAGTCCATCTCTCAGGTAGTGAGTGCCGAAGAACTGATGGCAGCCCAAAAAGCCACCCGTCAAGTTTACGTCAACGACGACATGAAAAAGTACATTATCGATATTGTGACCTCAACCCGCACCCACCCCGATATTTATCTGGGGGCAAGCCCACGCGGGGCGCTGGCCCTATACCGTGCGGCGCAGGCACGGGCTGCTATCGCAGGGCGCGAACTGGTCATCCCCGATGACGTTAAAGCTCTGGCCGAAGCGACTCTGGCCCACCGGATCATCGTTGGCCCGATGGCCCGGGTGAAGGAGATCACGGCTCGGAGTATCCTTCAAGGGCTTTTGAACGGAATCCCCGTACCGGGCGCAACCGTAGGAATGCGCCCTAGCAGTGTTGGTTGAATCGGATTCGCCCTTCCGGTCAGCCCTTCAATCATCGTCTGAGGAGATTGTATTGGTATGCCATCTTTGGATGATCTGCTACAGCACATGGGAGAGGTTGGGACGCGCCTTTCGGAGATAAGCGCGGCCGAAGGCGCAGCAGGCAATATGTCCCTGTGTTTGGAGGGGCGTATTCACCTGAATGGGTATTTCCCCCTGACGAAACGCATTACCCTACCCCAACCTGCCCCCTCGCTGGCGGGGCGAACTTTGATCGTGACCGGTTCTGGGCAGCGCCTTCGAGACATCAGCGCTGATCCCTCTGGGACTTTGGGTGCATTGGTGATCGCCCTTGACGGGGTACAGGCTGATCTGTATACGGCCCCCACCCGCCGTTTTGAACGGCTCACCAGCGAACTCAACTCACACCTTGCGGCTCATGATGACCGGGTGCGGATGACCGGTGCGCCTTTCCACGCCTTGATTCATGCCCAACCGCTGCACCTCACCTACCTTAGCCATTTACCGCGTTATCAGGATGAACGCACCTTCAACCGTCAATTGATGCGCTGGGAGGCGGAGTTAATCATCTTTCTTTCAGAAGGGATCGGGGTGCTGCCTTTCTTTTTGCCCGGTTCTGACGCATTGATGCAGGCTACGGTTACCGCACTGCGTGATCATCAACTGGTACAGTGGGGTAAACATGGGGTGATGGCCCGTTCGGACAGCGCCATCAAACATGCCTGCGATCTGATCGATTATGCTGAGACCGCGGCCCGTTATGAAATGCTCAACCTCATGACAGGTGAACAGGGTGAGGGGCTTTCAGAGGAGCAGATTCGAGCCGTTGCGCTCCGGTTTGGGGTGACTCAACACTTGTTTTAGAGGGGGCATCGATCTCTTGAGAAGTAGACCCCTCAAACTACCCCAATCTGGGGAAAGTGAGGACGGACCCCAAAAGGCTTGCGAATCAACCAGTTGATCGAAGCCTCCCACTTGCCTACAATTAGATCACACATGTGAGGCGCTCAAACCTTATGGAATACAAGGACTACTACAAGACGCTTGGCGTTGATCGAACAGCTTCGCTGGAGGACATCCGCCGCGCCTACCGCGATTTGGCTCGTAAATATCATCCTGACCGTAACCCCGGCGATAAAGATGCGGAATCCCACTTCAAACAGATCAACGAAGCCTATGAAGTCCTAAGTGATGCTGAAAAACGCGCTCGTTACGATCAGTTGGGCGCTCACTACCAGAACTGGGGCGGCTGGAGTCAGGACATGAATCAGCAGAGTGAGGGCGGTTGGGCGGATTTCCTTTCTGGGATTTTTGGCGGCGGCGGACGCAGCACCAAAGAGAGCTACAAGCAGCCCATCCGAGGGCGCGATCTGGAACAGCAAATCGAGATCACCCTTGAAGAAGCCTATGGGGGCACAGATCGAGTCCTGACCAGAGGCACCCGCCGCCGCACTATCCGGATTCCCCCCGGCGCACGCGAAGGTACACGGGTGCGGGTGGCAGGTGAAGGTGAGGCTGGTTTTGCCAACGGACAGCCCGGTGATCTCTTTTTGATCGTGGGCATTAAACCACACCCGATCTTTGAGCGCCGCGAAGATGATCTCTATACCGATCTTAAGGTGAATTTGTACACTGCTGTCTTGGGTGGAGAAGTGATCGTGCCCACGCTCTCCGGTGACGTCAAAGTACGCATCCCGCCGGGGACACAGTCAGGGCAGACCATTCGCATCGCCAGCAAGGGGATGCCACACCTCAAACAGCCAGAAGTGAATGGGAATTTATACGCACGGGTATTGGTGCAGGTTCCCACCAATCTCAACGGACAGGAGCTGGCCCTCTTTGAGCAGCTTGCCACTTTGCGACAGGATGGCGCATAATCTGCCCCAGAAGGAGACTCACGCGATTCACAACTGAGGGGCGGCAGGGTTGACCGCCCTTTTTGGTTTTGAACATCCGTATTGAAGGTGTACTGTAAGGGAATGGGCTATGAGTGACCATGACTATCCTCACTTATCATATTTGTCTGACCTGCCCGATGCTGATGGTGGCGATGAGGCTCAGTACTGGCAAGGGCAAGAACCCTCAGAGTACTGGGACGAGACGGAGGATTCTGAAGCCAGCCTATCACCTGCCCGGCCGCACTGGACTCAACGTTTTCGCTTGGGGTTAGGGGTGCTCATCGCCCTCAGCCTGATCGGGGCAGCAGTGCTTCCGGGAGGTTTTTTGCACCCCAGCTTTGATGTGGGGGCATCGGGCGCTTTTCGGGCGGCCTCCAATGTTGGCACCTCGGCACTCCAACAACCCACCGCGACTCCTGTTGCGCCTTCGATGGTCTCTATGGCCGATGCTTATCAGCAAGTCATGGTGAATGTTTTCGCCCGTGCGGAGCCTTCGGTCGTCAATATTGAGGTGGTGACCTCCGATGTGACTGAAGAACTCGACTCCAGTGGTTCTGGGTTTGTTTATGATACCCTCGGTCACATCATCACCAATGCGCATGTGGTGCAAGATGCGGTTGAAGTCTTTGTGACTTTCAGTGATGGCTACTCCGTTCAGGGGGTGGTCATTGGGATCGATAACTTCAGCGATCTGGCGGTGGTTAAGGTTGAAGTCAATCCGGCACGGTTGATCCCCCTTAGTTTAGGGGATTCCACCAACCTTAAGGTGGGGCAGGCGGTGATCGCCATCGGTAACCCCTTTGGGCTGCTCAGTTCGATGACCACTGGGGTGATCAGCGCCACTGGGCGCACCCTGAATTCGGTGCGAATGCTTCGTCCACGCACTCGCCAGAGCTTCCAGAACCCTTCGATCATCCAGATCGATGCTCAGATCAACCCCGGCAATTCAGGCGGGCCACTGCTGAACCTCTATGGGGAAGTGATCGGGGTCAACACGGCCATCCGCAGCGAGACGGGCTTGTTTCAGGGTATTGGGTTTGCGGTGCCCGTGAATACGATCAAACGGATCATTCCCCAGTTGATCAACACCGGCCGGGCCGAATATACGTGGTTGGGGGTCACCGCCGTGAGCAGCCAAAGCAGTGGGATCAGTGGGGTTTCGGTGGCCGCCTTGGCTGAACGCCTCAACCTGCCCATCAGTTATGGGGTGATGATCAGCGAAGTCCTGCCCGATTCGCCCGCATCACGGGCAGGGTTGTTGGGAGGCATTCAGACGGTAGTCATCCGCGGCGTTGATGTGATCGTTGGAGGCGATATTATTATTGCGATCAACGGCATTCCGGTACGTGACTTTGATCAAATGATCGGTTATTTGGTGGCAAATACCGCTCCGGGTGATACGATCACCCTCACCTTATATCGAGGTGATCAGTTGCTTGAGGTAGATGTGCTTTTGGAGGCGCGCCCTGCGGAATAATTCATGACCCTGACGGAAGGCAGTCTATCCGGGGCCTTAGGTTCCCGCCCTTTCCGCTTCTTCCCAGAAGCTGAAAGCACCAATGATCTGGCCCGAGAATGGCTGATCGAAGGCGCTCCTTCTGGGGCGGTCGTGTTTTGTAATTATCAATCAGCAGGGCGCGGGCGCTTTGGGCGCGTGTGGAACGCCCCTCCCGATACGGCCCTGCTGATGAGTGTAATCCTGCGCCCGCACCTCTCCCCCAACCAGCTTGGGCGAATCACCATGTTGGGGGCGGTGGCGGTGGCGGAAATACTGGCGGGGTTGCCCAGTTTACCGATGGAGTTGATCGGACTCAAGTGGCCCAATGATGTTCAGCTTGCTGGGCGCAAAGTGGCCGGCATTCTGTCCGAGGGGGTGTGGCACGATGATCAATTGATGGGCGTGGTGCTGGGCATCGGGATCAATGTACGCATTGACTTCAGCGGCAGTGTCCTGCAAGATTCGGCCACCAGTATCGAACGAGTCTCCGGGGTGCGCATTGATCGCAGTGATTTGGCGGCGCATTTGCTCAAACGTATCGATCATTGGACTTCGCGTATCACGGATCGCTCGCTGCTGACTGCATGGCGCGGACGGCTCACCACAATTGGACAGACTGTGACCGTCCAGATGGTTGAAGATGGTCATGCCCTCAGCGGGACCGTGGTGGATGTGGATGATCTGGGGGCACTGCTGGTCAAAGACCCGGAGGGCAGCGTTCATCGTATTGTAGCCGGGGATGTGACACTTCAGGGGTAGCTGTTGGGCGTAAAATTAGATTGGCAAGTAGAGGCAGAGCGGGTCCACAACCGCGTAGGCGAAGACCCGCGCTCTCGTCGTCGTCGCCGCCTGCGGCGGCTGCGGGTCACGGTGTTGATTCTTGCTGCAACCCTTGTTATGGGCACCATTGGGGCCCTCATCCTCTCCCGACTCTCGTATGTGGAAGGGGTGATCGAACGCAGTCTCTTGGAGACTGTGCAAGCCGAGATCGCCGCGCTGCGTATTGGTAATTACCCGGACTTCATCGCCCTTCAGCGCAGTTCCAGCGACGCATGGTTTCAGGTTCAGACCGAGAAATTTTATCGCTACCAAGACCTCAAGAGCAGCGCCGGGTTGAATCTCACCGGGGTGGTGAGCAGCATCGCGGTTGATTCCCAACGGGGGCGGGTGGTACTGGAAGAAGTCTTAAACGGCGTTCTGCACCAGACGGTCTGGTTTTATTGGCGTTACACCGATGGATGGCGGCATGTACCCTCCGACCTTACATTTTGGGGCGAGACCTCATCCCTCAAAACGCCCCATCTGACCGTCAACTATCATACACTGGATACTGCTCTTGCCGGCACGCTCTCGGAGCGGGCGGAGCGCTGGATCGTGGAAGGCTGTGCCCTGCTGGCCTGCGAAACTCCCCCGGTGTTAACCTTTGAGATCATCCCTGATCCCGGTTTGACCTTAGGGGCAGACCCTAACCGCCCCGATACGATCCTGATTCCTTCCCCCTTAGCCTCTTTGGAACGTGCGCGTGCTGATCAGCCGATCTCAGCCTCGTTGGAAGATCAGATCGCCCTTGAGGTTGTTCATCAGCTCATGGGCAAACTGGCAGCGTGGGCAGACCCCGCGCCGGGGGCCGATGCAGCATGGCTGCGCGCAAGTTTGGTCGAATCTATCGTTTCGAGTTTCACTGGACGCAGCGATCCCGCCCGAAGCGCCTTTATGGAGAGCCTCAAGGGGACTTATGGGACGGCTCTCATGGGACGGCTTGCCCGCGAACTCAAACCTGATTCCACCCTCAACCTGCTGGCTAGCATGGTAGGCACCTCGGTTGATCTGCTGGCCGTCGATTGGCGTCCCTTTTTCCAGTGGCGCTTGGACATTGAAAAGACCCTGCTGACCAGAGGCGATCAGTACAGTGTGATCGCGCTCTGGGATGCGGCCAACCCGGCCTCCCAAGATTTGCTCCGGGCGCGCCTCAACGACCCATCAGCCGCATCAGCTCAGGTGATCGGGGTGAGCATTGCCCCCGGCGGCGAGGGCGTGGCCCGGGCGGTGGTTCAGGTCACGGTGGGGGACACACCGGGCACACTGATCTGGCGACTGGTGGAGGGTACTTGGAAACGATCCGGGTGAAGGATGATCCACCATCGTATTTGTTGATCTTCTGTCCTTTGTCCCATAACCGACTGAGTCTACAATTGAATTGGTACCTGATTCACTTCGGCAAGAGTCTCCCATGAATTCCTCAGATCGTCGTGCTCCCATCCGTTATGTCTTGATTATTGTGGGTGTTGCTGGTGCCGCTGTTCTGGCGGCAAGGGCTTTTCTCATCCGCCGAGCGCCTCGGAAACCGCTGTCGGGGATACCGGCGGCTGACTTAGCCCTGCCCGGCAGCCTGCCCACGCCGAAAAATGCGCCTCTCATGCCGGAACCTGCTGCGGCCGTGCCTACGATGCGTCCGCAGTGGCAGCACTGGTTGATTACCCATCGACTCTCCCTTGCCCTGCTGGGGATTGTTGTTTTAGGGACAGGCATGGGGCTGCTTTTTGCGGGTACTACCAGCACCCTAAGAAATTGGGGAGATGGATTGAGCTATTGGGGGCTGGTGCAGGCGACTCACGATTCGATCTGTGCTGATGCGGGTTACTGCACCCCTACAGGCACCGAGCGGTACGATCTGATAGGGGTGATTCGGCAGGTCATCTATAAGCGTGAGGGAATCATGCCCGCGCTTTTTGGTGTGCTGCTCACCATATTGCCCAACGAGCACAACACCATCTACTTTTTTCATTTTTTGATGTTGGGGGTGTCTTCGGCGCTCATAACGCACCTGATATATCGCGCCAAATTCCCTCTGTGGGTAGCCCTTTTAGCAGGGCTGCTCAATGTGACCTATATTCCCGCGGTCATCAACGGTATGACCATTTTTCAGCAGCCTTTCATCCGATTCACCCTGATCCTATCGATATGGGGGTACGGCATGGCCTTCACGGCCACAAAACCTTTCACCCGCTGGGGAGGGATCGGAGTGGGAGCGGCAGCCGCCTTTTTCTTGGGCATGGGCAGCCTCACCACACGCCCTATGATGTGGGTGATCCCCGGATTTGCCTTGATCTTAGGACTCTTCCAATCCTCCCGCTGGGCGCTGCTTCGATCTCAGATAGTTTTCCTAATGCTCCAGATCGGGTGCCTGATGTGGATATATCAAACCACCATGAACGCGACCCCTTTAGCCAATCCCGCTGATGTGAATGCGTACCTGTTGTTGGGTATGTCTCCCAATGACTCGAACCTTTACTTAACCACGGTGCGTTCCTTCCCCGATTTCTGGGCACCAAGCGAGTGGGGTATCATGTCTATCCCCAGCCGCTCCCAAAGCCTGTGGGGCGACTTTGCGGAGGCCCCCTTTGAGTTTGTGCGTTGGTTTAACTTCAGCCTGTTTAGCAACTGGCGCTACCCTGACCATACGTTTTTGCAAGGGTTTATCCTATCGCTTGCAGGGCAGCATATCCAGCACACCCTGTTATTGGTTCTGGGGGTGATTGGCCTTGCTTTTTGGGCGGGGATGGTTGACACCAAACGCATCATCTTGATTCTGTTCCTGCTCTGTGGTGCTTTTTTGACCATTATCTATGCGGTAATCAGTGTTGAGCCACGTCGTTTTTCGGTACTGCTGCCCTTTGTTATCGCAGGGGCGGCGATTGGCTTTTATGCATTCAGGATTCAAAGCCCCCACTCTCGATGGCGTAATCTGCTGCTGCTGCTGCTTGTCCT
>JACSRJ010000306.1 GCA_014879835.1 Anaerolinea sp. | reverse complement strand
ACGCGGCGAGGCTTGACCTCGACCAGCGGCGTGGAGTTCTTCAGCGCCTCTTCAAAGACCTCGATGGCGGGGCGCTTCGTGCGCTCCTCAACCGCGACAAACGCATCGTACACAATGGAGGATGCCAGGCTCTTCTTGCCACGCTCCATGACATTGTTGATGAACTTTGCCACCGTTGCATTGTTATAGCGCGGGTCGGGAATTACTACGCGCAGTTCAGCCTTGTTTCTTCGCATCTTGATTCTTTCTCTACTCGCCCTGCCCCATGGACAGTATCTTTCGCAAACCAGAGAGGTAGGCAGGGTGTCGCCGCTTGCGCATTACGCCCGTGCCCCTATGCCCTATCGCTTGCCCTTGGTCGGTGCGGCGACCTGACCCGGCTTGGGTCGCTTGGCGCCGTACTTGCTGCGGCTGCGCTTGCGCTTGTCAACACCAGTGCTGTCCAATGCGCCACGCACAATGTGATAGCGCACACCGGGCAGGTCTTTCACACGACCACCACGGATCATCACGACGCTGTGCTCCTGAAGATTGTGTCCTTCACCGGGGATGTAAGCAGTCACTTCGAGGAGGTTGGTCAAACGCACGCGGGCGATCTTACGCAGGGCCGAGTTCGGCTTCTTGGGGGTCATGGTACGTACATTGGTACACACCCCACGTTTTTGGGGTGACCCTTTAGGCTGACGGGTGCGGGTTTGCCGATAAGTATTAAACGTGTACTGTAGCGCCGGGGATTTGCTCTTTCCCCTTTTGGCGCGGCGACCCTTGCGGATCAATTGATTGATCGTCGGCATAATCTCTCCGTACTCAATACTGGCATTTTTCGCTGTCACCGCCTGAGGCAGTTTTGCTCACGTGGGCGGTAGACTTCAGGCACGCAAACGGGCGTATTCTGAACGTCTACGCCCGTCACCTTGCACGACGGGAGGACACCTCACCCCAATTTTTGTTGGTTTTGGTGTCCTCACCGGGCTAGTTTCACGTCAATTCGGAGGCTATTGCCTTGGCGATGCAAGGATGGCGTCCGTCCAGCAGTGGGAAGCATTATACGTGCCCGAAGTGGGCTTGTCAAGGCTGAAACTGCGCCTTTTGCCCCATAGCGTACAGGGTTCAAAACTGCACCTTAGGGGAAGTGAATCTCCACGCTTTGGCCCGCAGGGTTCCCTGCCTGATCCAGCACATCAACCCCATAAAAGGCGCGCCCTTCGGGGGTATCGTCAAAGGTATACAACCCTAAACGCACCCCGGCGATTTCGGAGATGCGTTCTTGTCCGTACTGTAGGCAGTACTCGCGCACAATCCGATCCCCCTTACCCCAATAATGCCCATTCCAGAAGGTCGCATCTGCATCGAGGATTTTTTCCCCACCAGTCCCAAAGAAATGAACAGCAGTGTTAAAAAAGTCCGATTTTGGGCCTTTTCCGGGTGCCTGAGTTGTCCACAAAACCGTTAAGCAGCCTTGATCCGAGTCCCACCGGTACCCGGACACCTGCACCCCATTGGCAAAGGGTGCGGCATCCGGAACTGGGGTGAAGGGTGTGGGATCAAACTGCTCTGGGGTATAGTGCTCGATCCGATAGCAGCTTTCGGGCTGCCCATTGTCCAACCGCAAACGCCCCTTAAACTGCACATCCGGGTGATCGCAGCCGCTGATCAGGATCAGAGCCGACGTGGTGGGGTACACTTCCATCCCCGGTTCCAAAAACCGCCTCACGGGCACATCTGCCAGAAGGAAGTTCCAGATCGTCGCTTCGAGGTTATAACCGATGAACTGGCCATCCAGTTTACCCAAAACTTGATCGGGCTTTTGGGCGAGGATCGCCTCGCGGATAGGCATCAGGCGGCTGAGGGGAACCCCAAACCCGCCTGTGGTCGCATAGGTATCCAAAAAGCTGAACAGCCCCATGAGCATCCATACCTGAATCAAGATGAGGGCTGCACCCGAACCGACCATGAATCCCACAAACGTGCGCTGCACGGTGCGCCATTTGACCAAACCTTGCCATACTTCGTGTAAGGTAACCCCCAACGCGATCCCGGCTGCGGGCAGCATGGGGATCAGATAATGGCTGTAGGCAGTCGTCCATGTAGGGGTGAAGGCCAGCGGCGGCACGATGAACCATAAAAAGATGACCAAATCCACTGGGGCCCGCTGATCTCGCCGCCGCAAGGCCCGCAGCCCCTGCCACATCGCGCACACCAGAATCAAGATCGCCAGCGCATCAAAGAGAGGGTAGCCGTTGGGCACAGTCAAAAGGTAGCGCTGATAGAGATCGGGCCCAGCAAAAGCGTGAATCTGCGACCCGCCCAACATCAGGAAAAAAAAGACAAATGCCTGAATGCTTAGGGTGAGGGGTTGGCCTTCACCCCGCTCCGACAAAATTCGCTGAACAGCTTCTGGATTGATCAGTGATGAGTGCACCACCCCAAGCGCATAGGGCAGGGCCACGAGGGCCCCAATCCCCAAACTGAGGTAAAAAACGCGACTCAGGCGGCGGCGCCCGATCCACAGCAGATAGACCGTGATCGGGATCAGCACAAAAGCGCCATAGTGAATCTGCCCGGTGAACACCAGCAGGGGGATATGCAGCCACTGTCCCCACCGTTTGCCCTCGTAGAAGCCCACCAGACCTGTGCCGATGGTCATGACCACAAAAGGCGGCAGCATTTCTTGCGCCCAGATTTTGCGTGAGAACATCACCGCCCACGGTGAAGCCGCAAAGATCAGGGCTGCAATCAAAGCGGGTGCAACCCCATAGTAGCGTCGGGTGAGCAGATAGGTAAGTCCCACCGCGATCAGATTTAACAATCCAATATATTGGGTTGCCCGAACCGGATCACTGCCAAAGAGGTAGGGCACCGCGAGGAGATAGACGTTCACGGGGGCGTTACGAATACCCACCGAGGAATCGATCCCCAGCAAAGGGAAGTCTCGCCCTTGCGCCATATCTAAGGCCATTAACGAAAGGTTGGCCTCATCGTGTTTAAACTCGATCACTTCAGGCTGAGTCCAACGCAGCCACGCCGCGAGGAACAAGATCAAAGCCAGCGCCACCCATTCGAGGGCGCTGGGGGTATCGGTGTAAATTGGTGGAGGGGCATGTTTGTCATTCATGGGCACCAATAGTACCCCGCAGTCTTGGCCTTTTTCCAGAAGGGTCTGCAAAGACAGCACAAAGGTGGCAGTTGGGGTGGGAAAAGTGTCCTTACCCCAAGGTCTTGCCACAAATCTCTCACAACTTGGGTGTGCCCATGAACTCTAAAATCTGCTATCCTCTTAAGAAGTCCATCGCACTTGTCATCAAATGACAGCTATCCATGAGAGAGGTTTGCATGTCGTCCTCAAATTATGAAGCCACACCTAAGTCCGGGATCATCAAGATCAAAGGCGACAACACCGGGGTGGTGGTGGTGCGCAGTTCCGAACATACCCAAGAATACACGCACGGGTTCACCCGCACGTGGGGCATCACGGGTACCACCACGGGCAGCACCGCGATCAGCATGGCTTATGGACGCCTGCCCTCAGGATCAAAGGCGCAGCCCCATTATCATCCATTTGATACCGCAATCTACACCATCGCTGGGCGCGCCCGCCTCTTTTACGGGGAAAAGTTGGAATTTATGATCGATACCAAAGCTGGCGACTTTGTGTACTTGCCTGCGGGCATCATCCACGCCCCCGAAGCCTATGGCGATGAGGACTTGCAGTTTGTGGTTGCCCGGACGGCCCCAGAGGATGTTTACTATCTACCCGGCGAAGGCCCCGCCTACGGTAAGTAACCCGGCAGCCCTGCATGAGTCTGCTCATCCTTCGTTTGGAGGACATTCGATCTGTGTTGGTGCAATTATGTGCCGCACAAGGTGTTGATCCCACCTCCGCTCAGTACCTAATCGAGGACTACCTCGGCGCGGAATTGAGCGGCATCCGCACCCACGGTCTGATCAAATTTCTGCCCCTGCCCCGGGCCGTTCAGTCCCGTGTAGGGTCGCCCAAAATCGTCTCCGCCCAAGGATGCACTTTTTTGGTAGACGCTCAGCGGGAACTAGGTCCCGTCTCGGCTCGCTTTTGTGCTGATCTGGCCATCGATCAGGCCCGCCAATCAGGGCTGGCGATTGTGGCCATGCGCAACAGCGCCCGCTACGGACGCCTTGCGCCCTACGCTGAACGGATCACCCAATCGGGGCTGATCGCCCTGCTGAGCAATCAGGGCGGCTTGGCCATTACCCCTCCCGGCGGGATCACTCCCGTCCTCGGCGCAAACCCCTTATGTATAGGGTTCCCCACAGGGGAGGCACCCTTGATCATCGATTTTGCCACCTCCCACGCCGTTTGGAGTGAGGTGCTGCTGGCCTCCCTCGAAGGCACTGAACTGCGCCCGGAACTTTTTTACGATCAGTCAGGGCAGTTCACCACCGTGCCAGCAGCGGCTTACGCAGTAGACTCCTTTGGGGGAGCGAAGGGCTTTGGGCTGGCACTGGCCTTGGAAATCTTATGTGGGGCGCTCACGGGGGCCAAGATGGGACGGCAGGTCAAGGATGAATACGATCTGGGTTACCTGTTGATCGCGGTTGATCCGGCCTTGTGGCGCAGTGATGCAGCGGGCTTTATGGGCGAAGTCAGTCAGCTTGGGCAGGAGATTCGAGACGCAGTGATGCGCGATCCCCAGATGCAGGCACGCCTGCCGGGAGATCGCGCTCGTGAGGAGCGCCAGCGGCGCGACGCGGTAGGCACGCTCAGCCTTCACCCGCAGTTATGGGAACGTCTGCGGGCAATGGCTGAGGGTTCCCCGGCTTAAAACAAGATGCTGCTCACCAATGCCAGCAGCACCCCACCGGCCATCACGCTGCCCAACTGTCCAGCGGTGTTTGCACCCATCGCGTGCATTAACAAAAAGTTATCACTGTCCTCGTCCTGAGCCATCTTGGCCACCAGACGTCCTGCCATGGGGAAGGCGCTGATCCCGGCGGCCCCGATCAGGGGATTGATTTTGCCCCCGCTGAGCCGCGAGAGGATTTTGCCAAAAATCAGGCCCGCTACGGTATCCAGCACAAAGGCCAGCAGCCCCAAGCCCAAAACCGCCAGCGTGGCTCCGTTGAGGAACTTCTCGGCGTTCATGGTCGCGCCGATGGTCAGCCCCAAAAAGAGGGTGGCGATGTTGATCAGTTCGTTTTGGGAAGTGCGGTTGAGCCGATCCACAACCCCCGATTCACGCATCAGATTGCCCAACATGAGCATACTGATCAAAGGTGCGGCTTCTGGCACCAGCAGCCCTACCGAAAGAGTCACAACCACTGGAAAAGCGATCCGAACCCGGCGCGAGATCGGACGGGGGGCGTACTCCATCTGGATTCGCCGCTCCGCTTTGGTGGTCAATAGCCGCATCAAGGGCGGCTGAATGATTGGAATCAAACTCATGTAGGAATAGGCCGCCACCGCAATCGGGGCCAGTAGTTCCGGCGCGAGTTTGGAGGCCACAAAGATCGAGGTTGGGCCGTCAATTGCGCCGATCACCCCGATGGAGGCCGCCTGATTGAGGGGAAAGCCAATCAGCACCGCTAGAATCAACGTCCCAAAGATGCCAAACTGCCCCGCTGCTCCCAACAGCGCCATACGCGGCTGGGCCAACAGTGGGCTGAAGTCGATCATTGCACCCACCCCAATGAAGATCAGCAGGGGGAACAGTTCGGTCACAATGCCCGCATTGTACAACACGGTGAAAATGCCCCCGGTGGTCATACCCGTCAGGGGGAGGTTTGCCAGCAGGCAGCCAAACCCGATAGGCAGCAGCAGTACCGGCTCGTATTCTTTCCAGATGGCCAAGTAGAGCAGGATCACCGACACCCCGATCATGATCAGGTTGCCAGCGGTGAAGGCGTTCAGCCCTTTAAGCAGTTCTCCCGCGAGTTGATCGAGGCTCATTCGCCAAACTCCATCAAGGGCTGGCGGTGTTTCACATGCTGCCCTTCATTGACAAATACGGCACTGATCTGTCCGGCGCGTTTGGCCCGCACCGCATTTTTCATCTTCATGGCTTCGATGGTGCACAGAACTTCCCCGGCCTTGACCATCATGCCGGGCTGCACACTCACCCCCACGATTACGCCGGGCAGGGGTGCGGTCACGGTCTTGGCGCTGATCACACCCGTCTCCTTATTTGATTCTCTCACAAGGGCCGGAGAAGGGGCTGTCTGCGTGGACAGTTCGGGGCCTGCTTTGGTGGGCGATACCACGGGTGTGTTGGAGGGGTTTTGGGGCAGCCACACTTCAAAGGTTTCCCCATCAACCACCGCCCGAACCGGATTGTTATCAAGCGCGCCCACCTCGACCTCAAAGGCGCGCCCCTCAATTTTTACGGTAACTTTCAACGCCGTGCTCCTTTCTGATTAAGTTGGTTGGCGCGGGTGACTGCCTGCCATGCGCTTACGATGGCTGTGGCGGGCAGTGGGAAGGTATGCGGTTCTTCTTCAGCAGCATCGGCTTGCATCAGGGCCACTGCGACCGCAGCCGCAGCAGCGCGGCGCTTGAGGTTGTACTCGGTGGTTTCGTCCACTGTGGAATCGGGCTTTGACCCTCCAGCGGTTTCGCTATTCTCACCCTCAGGGGCGATCCTCACCAACAGAGCCATCAAACCCCACAAGAGGATCAGGGCGGCAAAGACCAAACCCATTCCCACGAGGGTAATTTGGAAGGCATAGGTAAGTGTTTCAGAGACGGTCATGCTGCCCCCTTTATACCGGGATATTTCCGTGTTTGCGGGGCGGGGCCGGGGAATACTTATCACGCAGGGCAGCCAGCGCTGCGATCAGCTTCAGACGAGTCTCACGCGGCTCGATGATCTCATCAATGTACCCTGCGGAAGCGGCATAGTAGGGGTTGTTAAACTTCTGCCGGTATTCCTGAGCAAGCCTCGCCCGCTCTGCGGCCGGGTCTGGGGCGGACTCAATCTGTTTACGATAGACGATATTGACTGCACCTTCGGCCCCCATCACGGCAATTTCGGCGCTGGGCCATGCAAAGTTGATGTCCGTACCCAAGTACTTGCTGCTCATGACTACATAGGCCCCGCCGTAACCTTTACGGATGATCACACTGATCTTGGGCACCGTGGCTTCGGAGTAAGCGTAGAGGATTTTGGCCCCATGTCGGATGATCCCACCGTGTTCTTGAGAAATGCCCGGCAAAAATCCCGGTGAATCCACAAGGGTGATCAGAGGGATGTTAAAACAGTCACAGGTGCGCACAAAACGGGCGATCTTATCTGAAGCATCAATATCGATCACCCCTGCCATCACACTTGGGTGTTGGGCCACAATGCCCACACTATGACCGCCCATACGGGCAAAGCCGATGATCGCGTTTTCGGCCCAGTGCGGCTGAATTTCTAGAAAGGTGCCCTGATCCACAATGGTCTGAATCACATCCTGCATCTCATAAGGGATGTTGGGATCAAGGGGGATGATGTTGTTGAGTGAATCATCCATGCGCAGCACATCATCCTGAGGATTCTGATAGGGAGGATTCTCGATATTGTTGGAGGGGAAATAAGCGAGGGCCCGACGGCACAACGCAAGGGCTGACTGTTCATCCGGGGCGGAGAGGTGTGCGGTACCACTGACACTCATGTGGATATCACTGCCCCCAAGCGACTCCGGATCGATAATTTCACCTGTGACGGCTTTGATCACCTCCGGCCCGGTCAAGAACATGTAAGAGTTGCGCTCCACCATGATGATCAAGTCTGTGAGTGCAGGCGAATAAGCCGCACCACCCGCACACGGGCCTAACATCACGCTGATCTGAGGGATCACCCCAGAGTATTGGGCATTGCGTCGGAAAATCTCGGCATAGGCCCCCAGACTCTTGACCCCTTCTTGAATGCGCGCCCCGCCGGAATCGATCAGTCCAATGATAGGCGCGCCATTACGCAGCGCCAGATCCATCACCCGGCAGATTTTACGACTCTGCATCTCGCCTAAAGTGCCGCCGTAAATGGTGAAATCCTGAGCGTAAACATACACCAAACGCCCGTCAATTTGCCCGTAGCCAGTGATCACCCCATCGCCCAGATAACGCTCCGTGTTCACCCCTAACTCGTCGCCCTGATGGGTGATATAAGCTTCCTGTTCGTTAAAGGTGCCGGGGTCAAGCAGCAGTTCAATGCGCTCGCGGGCAGTAAGTTTGCCCTTCTGATGTTGTTTGGCAATACGATCCGCGCCACCGCCCTGCCGCGCCTTTTCGCGCATGGCCCGCAGTTCACGAATACGGGGATCGTCAGGAGGGTTCTGAGCCAAAGTAAGTTCCTTTCAAATCGACCCTAACGATAACAACCTTGATGTGACCTCAGTGTAACGTTCTCTGATGTTGCAGGTCAGGGACAAAGATCACCTTTAATAAGTGATCTTTGGGTAAATTGGCTTGTGACAACTGTTCGGGAAAGTGAGGGGAATTGCCTGTAATGTTCCTGTCGAGTCATGAGGATTAAGACAGGTTTTCGTCCCCACGAAAAACGGTATCGCTCCCCAGTCATAGATCATCAGGTGGGATAAGGATCACTGTATCAGGCAGGGTCTTGATTTTGAGCCACAGTGGAGGGTGCTCGAAATGCCTGTCGATACCACCATAGCGGCAGGTAGTTAAGCAAGGTGACGATGATGAGCGCAGGGATCACCCCGATCCGATCTGCCAGTGCCCCCAAGGCCAGTGAACAGATCGCAAAGCCTAGACTGCCCCCAAGGGCATTGAGTGATCCCATGGTGGCCCGCTGCGCATGGGTGAACTCGGTCTGCATCAGGCCGTTGATCGAGACCATTGTCACCCCAAAATAGACTGAGGTTGCCCCGATCAACAGGGGTGAAAACGGGCCCGCAAAGACCACCGCCAGCAGGTTGGAGGTCTCACTGAGGGCGATCCCCGACATGATCAAGCGGCGCTCCCCAAAACGGCGGATGATCCGCCCCGCAAGGTAAAAACTGAAGGCCGCCCCCACATTGGAGATCGTGCGCGCTGCCCCGATCAGCCACGGCGGCCAGATGAGCTGGAAAAAGGTGGGTCGAAACTCCCAAGCCGACTCGCTGAAGGCGTAACCGATGATCGAGGCGGCGCTCAGTGCCCGCAGTCGAGGATTGCGGATGATCCCTTTCAGCGATTCCCGCAAATGTTGATAAACATTGGTGCTGCGAGGGCTGTGTACCTGCGGTTCCACCATGCGCAGAGCCAGCATGATCCCGATTCCCTGAGGGATCACCGAGAGCCACATCACCGCCGGGTAGGAGACTGCCGCAATGATGCCTCCCACCAACGAAGCGGTAGCCAAAGCCACCTGAAACATCGCGGAGGTTTTGCCCAACGAGTCTTGATACTGTTGGCTGCTGTCGATCTGCCTGAGGGTGTCATACAGCAGGGCGGTGTTATTGCCACTGAACAGGGCCCGTGACAGCCCTTCTAGCCCCGCGCCGATCAACAGCGCCGCATACCCGCCCCCAATAGCATAAAAAGCAACCGAGGCGGTGCTGGCCACTGCGCCCCAGACGAGGGTACGTTTGCGCCCCATCCGGTCGGAGATGATCCCGGTGGGGACTTCAAGCAGGGCGGAGGAGAACATGATCATCGAAAAGATGCTCATCCCCAGACTAAAAGAGCCAGTCACCTGTGAAAAGTACAGGATTGCCACAGGCGAATAGAGACGGAAGTCCAACATGAAGTTGAACCAAGCCAACAAGCGGATATTGCGCCTTACACCCATGAGTACTCACTTTGGGGATCAAAAAACACCTCTTTTGTAACCTTAAATGATCAGCGTCACAAACTTTTTAGGACAGTTAACGTGATATGGTGTGATGATTGTCACTATCTCTCAAACCCCGAAAGCGCTAACTTTTGAGGTAGCAACAAATCCGAACGATCAGATCATATAGATCGGATTTTCTTCAAAGGCAGTTCATGCCCGTCTTGGGCGCGAAGTAGGGATGATCAACTATGTCAAAAAAATGGGTTTATCTGTTCCGTGAAGGCGATGCTTCCATGCGTGATTTGCTTGGAGGCAAGGGCGCGGGTCTTGCCGAAATGACCCGTTCTGGTGTGCCTGTCCCCCCCGGCTTTACCATCACCACTGAAGCGTGCAACATGTATTATGCCTGCGGTGAGCAGTTCCCTGAAGGGCTGTGGGAGCAGGCGCTTGAAGGGTTGAAGGATATTGAAGCCCAGACGGGGCGTAAGTTTGGTGATCCTTCCAACCCGCTGCTGGTCTCTGTGCGTTCTGGTGCCAAATTCTCCATGCCGGGTATGATGGACACGGTTCTTGACCTCGGTCTGAACAAAACGACCCTCGCCGGGTTGGCAGCCCAAACCCAAAACCAGCGCTTTGCGAACGATGCGTATCGCCGCTTCATTCAGTTGTTTGGCAAGATTGTGATGGGCGTGGATGGTCACCGCTTTGAGAAGATCCTCGACAAGGCAAAGGGCCCCCGTCGTCAGGATACTGACCTGACCATCGAGGAACTGGAAACCATCGCCATCAAATTTAAGGAAGTCATCAAAAAAGATACAGGGACGGCGTTCCCTGAAGAACCACTGGAACAGCTTAAGATGGCGATCAGTGCTGTGTTCCGCTCGTGGTTCGGACGCCGCGCCCGTGACTACCGCCGCATGAACAAAATTTCCGATAGTCTGGGAACTGCGGTCAATGTGCAGGCGATGGTCTTTGGGAACATGGGCGATGACAGCGCCACCGGCGTTGCCTTCACCCGTAACCCCAGCACTGGCGAACACGAGATTTTTGGTGAGTATCTGGTCAACGCCCAAGGCGAGGACGTGGTCGCTGGTATCCGCACCCCGCAGCATATCTCCAAAATGAAAGAGGAGATGCCCAAGGTCTACAAGCAGTTTGAGGAAATCGCCCGCAAACTGGAAACCCACTACCGCGACATGCAGGACGTGGAGTTCACCATCGAAAAGGGCAAACTGTGGATGCTCCAGACCCGTACTGGCAAACGTACTGGGATGGCCGCAGTCAAACTGGCCGTGGATATGTATCACGAAGGCATGATCGACAAGCAGACGGCTGTGCGCCGGGTGGACCCCGATATGCTCAACCAACTGCTGCACCCGATGCTCGACCCCGAAGCCCGCAAGAAGGTCACAGCCATTGCGAAGGGTCTGCCTGCCTCCCCCGGCGCAGCCACAGGCAAGGCGATCTTTGACCCCGATGAAGCCGAAGACCTCGCCCTGAGCGGTGAGCCGGTGATCCTGATGCGCGTTGAGACCGCCCCTGAGGACTTCCACGGGATGGTTGTCTCCAAGGCTATTTTGACTGCTCGTGGCGGTATGACCAGCCATGCGGCAGTGGTGGCTCGCGGTATCGGCAAACCTTGCGTCGCTGGTGCGGGTGATCTGCACATTGATTATGCCAGCCAGACCTGCAAGGTGGAGAATATCACCATCAAGAAGGGTGACTGGGTGACGGTAGACGGTGGTACGGGCGAAGTCTTTGTGGGCAAGATCCCCACCGTGATGCCCACCCTCTCCGGTGATTTTGAGACCCTGATGAAATGGGCTGATGAATTCCGCAAGATCGGCGTGCTGGCCAACGCGGACATCCCGCGTGACGCCAAGGTTGCGCGCGGCTTTGGGGCTGAAGGTATCGGGCTGTGCCGCACGGAGCACATGTTCTTTGAAGGTGACCGCATCCACGCCATGCGTGAGATGATCACCGCCGACTCGGTTGAAGGACGCAAGGCCGCCCTTGCCAAGATCGAGCCGCTGCAACAAGGTGACTTCGAAGGGCTGTTCCGTGAGATGAATGGCTACCCAGTGATCATCCGCCTGCTTGACCCGCCGCTGCATGAGTTCCTGCCTCACGGCACTGCTGAGATCAAACAGCTTGCAGAGCGGCTTCACACCAGCTACAAGAAACTCAAGAACCGCATCGAAAGCCTTGCCGAATCGAACCCAATGCTGGGCTTCCGGGGCTGCCGTTTGGGGATTATCTATCCTGAGATCACCGAGATGCAGGCACGGGCCATCTTTAAGGCCACGGTTGCGGTCAAAAAGGAAGGCATCACCGTCCATCCTGAAGTGATGATCCCCTTGGTGGGTTCACTGGCCGAATACAAGGCTCAGGAAGAACTGGTGCGTCATGTAGCGAAGGAAGTGATGCACGAAAGTGGCATGAAGTTTGAGTACAAAGTCGGGACGATGATCGAACTGCCACGGGCTGCGCTCATGGCGGACGAGATCGCTCAGGCTGCGGAGTTCTTCAGCTTCGGTACCAACGACCTGACCCAGACCACCCTCGGTCTGAGCCGCGACGACGCTGGACGCTTCCTGCCGCTGTATGTTGAAAAGAAAATCTTGCCTGATGATCCCTTCCAGACCATCGATCAGCAAGGGGTCGGTCAGTTGGTGAAGTTGGGTGTACAGCGCGGGCGCAGTGTGCGCGCAGACCTCGAAGTTGGGGTTTGCGGTGAGCACGGTGGTGACCCTGCCAGCGTCCACTTCTTCTTTAAAGCCGGGTTGAACTACGTGAGCTGCTCGCCCTACCGCGTGCCGATTGCGCGC
>JACSRJ010000177.1 GCA_014879835.1 Anaerolinea sp. | reverse complement strand
GATTGATATTCAAAGCGGTGAAGCCCTGCTTTCACTGGAGGGGCATACGGGCACGATCTATGCGCTGGATGTGGATCAGGAAAACGGGGTGATCGTCTCTGGGAGTGAGGACAAATCAGTGCGCCTATGGGACCTTGATACCCTGCGTCCCCTGCGTGTTTATCGGACCCATCAGAGTGGGGTGACGGCGGTGCGCCTTAACCCGACCAACCAAACCATCATCAGTGGTGCGCTGGATACCGAGGTTCTTTTTTGGCAGACACAGGATGAACAGGCCCATCTGCTGCTCGGTCACCGGGCCTCTGTACTCCGCGCTGAGTACTCCCGCGATGGACGCTATATCCTCACTTCTGGGGCAGGCGATAACGATGGTTCAAATATCCTTTGGGATGCGGCTACGGGCAGGATGCTTGTGCTTTTTGAGACCGGTGCCTACAGCGCCTTTTCACCGGATGGTAGGGATATTGCGGTCGCGCTTCTTGAAGACGATAACACCGTCAAGATCATCAATATCGAATCCGGGCGTGTCCTGCGGGAGTTTGCCTTTAATGATGGTTTTGAGCAGCCGCGAGATATGCACTTTAGTGCTGACGGCAGGCAGTTGCTTGTGCTGTTTGAGAACAGCCTCGTGATCTGGAACACCACCAATGGCGCCTTGATTCGGGAGATCGCCCTTGATGCGGCCTACGCGGATCATCTGCGCCTTTTCCCCGATGGACAAAAACTGGCCCTGATCCAATCCACCGGGCTGATTGTGGTTTATGATCTCTCCACCGGTGAGCAGATCAAGCAGCTTAGTGCCGGTGAGAATAACGCTTTTAATACAGTAGAGTTCACCTCGGATGGGCGGCTGATGGTAGGCGCAGATACTACTGGCGCGATCCTCTTTTGGGATTACACCGCGGACTACAAAGAAGTGCGCCGACTGGTTGATAACTGGGGTACGGTTTACAGCATCGTCTTCTCGCCTGATGGGCAGCTCATGTTTACGGCGGGCAGCAGCGCTACGGCCCAGATGTGGCGGCTTCAACAGGGACAAGTGATCCGCCAGTTTGGGGGGCACGAGGGCAGCATCAATACCGTTGCGCTCTCACCCGATGGGCGCTTTTTGCTCACCGCGGGTGAAGACAAAACCACCCGTATCTGGTGGATCGACTTCCAGCGTGCCCGCGATTTGTTATGCGCCCGGATCGAAGCCTACGGGGATTTCAGCACGGAACAACTGCGCCAGTACCGAATCCCTGAAGGGGAATCAACCTGCCCGCCGATCCGCCGTGAGGGGGATGGCGGAGGGGTGGCCCTGCCCGATGCGCCGCCTGTGCCCTCAGCGCGTCCACCCCGTCAGGGCACACCCCCAGCGGGTGGGCAGCCCGGTAATCCTCTGATAGGCACACCGCCTGCTGGTGGACAGCCGGGCAATCCCCCTATAGGGACACCTCCGCCCACGATCATGCCGCCACCGACTATTCCGCCGCCGCCACCACCGCCCCGCCGGCCTTAAGCCTGTGATCCGATAGGGGTGAGGAAAGAGAAACGATGAATCCGATCATTTTTCAATACAATGCGCGCCGCTCAATGGGAGTGGCGCGCCGGGGCATGGTCTCAACCAGCAATCCCCTCGCTGCGGGCGCGGGTCTCAACATCTTACGGATGGGCGGAAATGCGGCTGATGCCGCCGTGGCCGCGGCCGCAGTGTTGGCGGTCACAGAGCCGGCCAGCACTGGGCTGGGCGGTGATTGTTTTGCCCTCTATTTTGACGCCCAAAGCAAACAGATCAGCGCCTTAAACGGCAGCGGACGCGCCCCAATGGGCTTAACCCTTGATTGGATGCGCGCTCAGGGATTTTCACATATTCCCGTTCACAGCCCTCATGCGGTCAGTGTCCCCGGCACTGTGGCGGGATGGGCTGATCTGCTGGCCCGCCATGGACGTATGAGTCTGCGCGAAACCCTTGCCGAAGCCGCTTATCATGCCCGTGAAGGTTATCCAGTGCATCCGGTCTTTGCGGCCTCATGGGCCCGGGTGGAATCGTTTCTGAAGCAGGGCCACCACACCGAAGCCTATCTTCCCGGTGGGCGTGCCCCCAAAGCGGGCGAAGTGGTGCGCCTGCCCGAACTCGCCCGAACCCTCGACCAGATCGCGGCCGAAGGCCCCGCCGCTTTTTACGAAGGGCAGACAGCACAAGCCATCGTGGAGACCCTGCAAGCCTTGGGGGGGCTGATGGACTTGGGCGACCTCAAAGCCCATCGTTCTACATGGGAAACGCCCATCAGCACAAACTATCGAGGGGTGCAGGTGTTTGAGTGTCCTCCCAATGGACAGGGGTTGGCCGCGCTTCAGGCCCTCAATATCGTTGAGGGCTGGCCAGTGACTGAACAGGCATGGGATTCCCCCGAACGCCTGCACCTGATGATCGAGGCGATGCGTCTCGCTTTTGCTGACGCCCGTCACTATGTGGCGGATAATACGACCAACCCCGCACCCCTTGAATTCCTGTTAAGCAAAACCTACGCTGCCGAACGCCGGGCGCAGGTAACCCCCGGACGGGCGATGCAGCCGCCTTCTTTTGGGGTGCCACCCGCCTCCTCCGACACCGTATACTTAACCACAGTTGATCAAGCGGGCAACGCCTGTTCCTTCATCAATAGTCTGTACATGGGGTTTGGATCAGGCATTGTAGCCAAGGGCACTGGGGTCTTTTTGCAGAATCGGGGGGCGCTCTTTGAGCTTGATCCAACACATCCTAACGTGCTTGCGCCGGGTAAACGCCCTTATCACACCATCATCCCCGGCATGGCCACACGCGATGGCGAGCTTTACGCCAGTTTTGGGGTCATGGGGGGGTACATGCAGCCGCAGGGGCATTTGCAGGTGATCAGCGCCTTGGTGGATGATGATCTCGATCCTCAGAGCGCGCTCAATCGGCCGCGGTTTTGCCTGCTGGAGGGTTCTGGCGATTCAGTGGTCGCTCTTGAGGATGGCATCCCCCTTGCGACCATGGCCCGTCTTGCCGAATGGGGGCATACAGTGCGCCCTGTAAGCGGTCAGGGACGCGGCGTTTTTGGCAGCGGAGACATCATCCGACGTGATCCCCACAGCGGGGTTTTGTTTGGGGGCTGTGACCCCCGTAAAGATGGAATTGTGGTGGGGTTTTAGTCCCAGTCCACATTGTTTAGCGAAACAAATCCATCCCAAGCGGACGATAGAGATCCGCGGCGCGCCCATCTTCGGCTGCACCGGAGGGTAGATGATAACCCCGGATCAAGGTTACGGGTAAGCCCTCCGCCGCTTGCCCGCTGACCAGATCAGCCGCTGCGGCCAGCTCATCGGCAAGCCCAATATCGGTGTACTGAAGCTTACGCCCAAACAAGTCGCCCCGTCCCCGCAGATCAAGCAGCGCCGGGATGCCCGAAACCCCAATGGCCACACCCACATTACCCAAACGGTGTGGTCGCCCGTGGGTGTCACTGATGATCACTGCGGGATGCACCCCTGTGATAGCCCCGATCTGGTCGCGCAGATGCACCGCAGACCCATCGGGATCACGGGGCAGCAGCAGAATCCAATCTTCACCGCCGGGGCCCACATTAGAATGATCAATACCTGCGTTAGCAGATACAAACCCCAGTTTGTGGCGGGTGATCATCACCCCCATCCGCATCCGCGCAATCTCTTGACTTTCGCCCAGCGCCACCTCGACCAGACGAGGATCTTTGCCCGTTGCAGCAGCGATCTCGTAGGCCCGGGATGATGGGTTCACAGTGCGTAGATCAAGTTGACGCCCTTCCGCTTTGGAGACGATCTTAGAGGTGATCACCAGTACATCACCGGACTGCAAGCTGAGATCAGCGTGACGCAGCGCTTCAGTGATGATCAAGGGTAGTTCATCACCGGGCTGGATGAGAGGAATACCGGGCAGGGGGATGATTTGAATCATGGGCTGCTGAACCGATCAACTTCCTTAGGTGAGGCCAAAAACGAAACAGACATCCAACCAGAATGGGACTTACGCAGTTGAACCTGTTTATCCCGTATTTATAAAAAGGGGCAGTTTGAGGGGGGAAACCCCCTCAAGAACCTCTTTCCCCCTTCTCCCTCAGGGAGAAGGGGGGTAGGGGGATGAGGGCAAGTGCATAACTCCTACAGAAAACAGCGCGGGGTATCTGCGCAATGCAGCACCCCGCGCCAGCGCTTCAAAGTTTAGCTCATGGTCAGGGCCATAGCCGCCTTTTGAACGTGTAACCGATTTTCGGCCTCATCGTAAACGATGCTCTGAGGTCCATCAATGACCTCATCACTCACTTCGATGTTGCGATCTGCGGGCAGACAGTGCATGTAAACGGCGTGTTCCTTGGCCAATTTCATCCGCCGCGCATCCGTGATCCAGTCAGTGTATTTTTTGCCAATGGCGGCCGATTCCTTGTTATCGGTGGTGGTCAAAAGCGCTCCCCAACTCTTGGGATAGAGGATGTCCGCACCCTTGAAACCTTCATCGAAGTCATGCCCTACTTCGAGGGTACCGCCGCTGCGTTTGGCGTTCTCTTTGGCCTGTTCCACAATGTCAGGCATGAGTTTGTATTCCGGCGGATGCGTCAGGCGCACATTCATACCAAAGCGAGTCATGAGCAGGATCAGGCTCTGGGGCACGGAGATCGGCTTCTGATAGCTGGAGGCATAGGCCCACGAGACGTTGATCACCTTGCCCCGGAGGTTGTTACGCCCAAACTTCTCCATGATGGTCATGGCATCGGCCAGAATCTGGAAGGGGTGATACACGTCACACTGCATGTTTAAAACCGGGACGCGGCTGTTTTTGGCCACTTCCCGGATGTACTTGTTGCCAAAGTCCCAGTCACACTGGCGGATGGCGATTCCATCGGTGTAGCGCCCCACAATCTCCCCGATCTCTTTGGCCGTGTCGCCGTGCGAAATCTGGGTGGTTTCGCTGTCGATGAACTGAGCGTGTCCGCCCAACTGGGCCATACCAGCCTCAAAACTGACCCGGGTGCGGGTGCTGGTGAAAAAGAAAAGCATCGCCAAGACTTTGTCGCGCAGGATGGGGTGAGGCTGTCCGAGGGCACGCTGGCGCTTTAAATCCCACGCCACATCAAAAAGCGTGTCCAACTCGTCCATCGTCCATTCTTGCTCAGTGATCAGGTCGCGTCCGCGAAGATGAGTCTGCATGATCTAAGAGTCTCCTTGTTCAGATTGAATCGGTTCTCTAAGTTGTTGTTCACGAGCGCGGCGGCGTTCTTCCCCGCGCTCTGTTTTATCGTGATCGATCAAACCTGCATCGGCGCAGTCTTCCTGATAGCCGCAGTTCAGGCAGCGCACCTTACAGCGGTAAGCGCGCAGCGGCGTGCCACAGCGCACACAGAAATCAGCCCCTTCTTCAGGATCAGACACCGCTTACCCCTTTAACAGTGCGGGCAGCAGGGCATAAAAGGCGGTGGCATCGACCACATCATCCAGCTTCACCTGATCGATGGTGGTGTGGGCGTGAATCTCATCGCCCGGGCCAAAGCCGATGCTGGGAATGCCCGCTTTGCCCATCCAGTAAATGCCGTTGGTGGAGAAGTTCCATTTGCCCGCTTCTGGCGCGGAGCCATTGAGCAGCTTCAGGGCCAACTGCCCCGCATGTACCAGTTCATGTTCCGGGGGCAGCGCCCATGAGGGGAAAATCTTCTCAACCGGGAACACAAAACCAGTATAACTGGGTTCATCGTAAAAGAGCATTTCCAGCTTCACATCGGGGCGATCCCCCACCACGACCCTGACCTGCTCTAGTGCGGACTCAGGGGTTTCGCCAAAGGTCATCCGGCGGTCAATGAAGATCGTGGCTTCGTCGGGCACGGCGTTGATCGATGGGGTGTTGACGGTCATATCAGTGACCGTGATCTTACCGTGGCCAAGGAAGGGATCATCCCCCAATTCCGGCTCCATATTGGCGATTCGGTCAATGATTGGGAGCAGTTTATAGATGGCATTGTCGCCCAAGTGATTGCTGGCTGCATGGGCACTGCGCCCCTTGGCGGTGATCTTCATCTCGATGCGCCCCTTGTGCCCCCGATACACCTGCATCCGGGTCGGTTCGCCGATGACCACAAAGTCAGGGCGAATGCCTTCAACCTCTACCAGCGCGTGGCAGGCGATCCCGTCACACCACTCTTCCATGTTGCCAAAGTAGTAGGCGCTGAATCCTTCCAGCAGGCCCATTTCACGGGCCAATGCCAGCCCATAGATCATGCCGGGGGTGCTGCCTTTTTCGTCACAGGCGCCCCGCGCATAAAAAATCCCATCCTCGATCTTGCCCTGAAACGGATCCCACTGCCACGCGGCGGGGTCACCGATACCTACTGTGTCGATATGGCTGTCATAAAGCAGCTTTTTGGGGCCGTCCCCAATACGCCCTAAAATATTGCCCATTTTGTCGAAGCGTACTTCATCAAAACCGAGCTTGCGCATTTCCTCCGCAGCACGTTCACCGACCGCCTTGATCTGGCTGTCGGCGCTGGGGATGGCGCATAGATCGCGCAGAAATTGAATGATCGCTTCACGCTGGGCCGCCACTCGCTGTTTGATCGAACTGACGAGCGTTTGCTGATCAGCCATGGTTGAAACTCTCCTTGATGTTCTAAATTTTTACGCTTTTGGCGCTCAAGTCTACCGGAAAAGTGACCGATCCGGGAAATGAAAAAGCCGTCCCACATACGGAGACGGCTAAAAGTGTGCCGAGAGCCAGACTTGAACTGGCGACACCCGCATTTTCAGTGCGGTGCTCTACCAACTGAGCTATCTCGGCGTCCACACTGCTTATTATCATCAAAATTCAGGGGCTGTCAAGGATGATCCTGACCGAAACCCAAAGATCAGTGCTGCTCTACCCCAATGCTTTGCGCCGCTGAGGGGACAACAATGAGTGCATCCATCGGACCCAAAAACAGTGTCTGATTGTTGACCATCCCCCCTTGATCTACAATACCCCTGACTCACACACATAGGATTTACGCAGTTGCTTCAAAAGAACCCCACCCTATGCCCCTCCCCGTACACGAGATGGGGTTTGATTCCCCTGAAATCGGCAAGGGGGGGAGGTTAGAGGTAATTCAATCTTCAACTGCGTACCCTAACCGATTCATTCCCTGAACCCATCTTAACGGAGGATGCCTAAAAACATGATTACGCTGGGCATTGATATAGGCGGCAGTGGCATTAAAGGCGCGCCAGTAGATACCGATAAAGGCGAAATGCTGAAGGAACGCTATCGGGTACTGACGCCGCAGCCTGCCACCCCTAAAGCCATTGCGGGCGGGGTGAAGGAGATTGTGAAGCATTTTGGCTGGAAGGAGCGTATCGGCATCGGTTTTCCCGCAGCCATTCGTCGGGGGATCGCCGTTACCGCGGCCAATGTTGATCCCTCATGGATTGGCACCGATGCCAAAGCCCTCTTTGAGGAGGCCACCCACTGTAAGGTGAATGTGGTCAATGATGCCGACGCAGCAGGCATGGCCGAGATGCGCTTTGGGGCCGGCAAAGGGGCAGTTGGGGTCACCCTGATGATCACAGTGGGCACGGGCATTGGCACCGCGCTCTTTCAAAATGGAGAACTGGTGCCGAATACCGAACTGGGGCATATCGAAATTCGAGGTAAAGAGGCGGAAAGGCGGGCGAGTGATGCCGCCAGACAGCGCAAAGACCTCTCGTGGGAAGCATGGGGTGAACGTTTTGATGAGTATTTGCTCACCCTCGAAAAGCTGTTATGGCCTGATCTGATGATTATTGGCGGTGGGGTGAGTAAGTACTTTGACCGTTTTGCTTCGGTGTTGACTGTCCAAACCCCAATCACCCCCGCAAAGCTGCTCAATGAGGCGGGGATCATTGGGGCCGGGGTTGCCGGACTGCATCAACCTGTGGGCAAGGCCTAACCGGCCCTGCTCATCAAGGCAGGACTTCTACACTGCCATCCTTCAGGCTGTAATAGGCAGGAACAACCTTGATTCGGTCTTCCTCCACAGCCTGACGCAAAATAGGACTCTGCTCAAGCAGGTATCCTACCGTCATCCGGGAACTTTCGCGGATCGCGTTGTCGAGCAGATCACCGGGGAGCGTGCGCACCGCATCCACTGCTGGTTGAAGGACTTCGGTCAGGCGGTGGATGTGTCCGGGCATCGTCTCCCCCTTGATCACCGCCGACACAGCCCCACACTGTGAGTGCCCTACCACCATCACCAAGGGAACCTCAAGGGAATGCACCGCAAATTCAAGGCTGCCTAAGACCAGCGGACTGGGAACATGCCCGGCAATTCTGACCACAAACAGATCACCCAAACCCTGATCAAATATGAGTTCTGAGGGAACCCGCGAGTCCGAGCAGCTCAGGACTGCGGCAAAAGGGCGCTGTCCCTCAAGCAGGATTTGACGGTGGGCCAGAGTCTGGCGTGGATACTGCTGGCGCATGGCAACATAACGACGGTTGCCCTCGATCAAGCGCGCCAATGCTTGGGTGTAATTCATCGGGGGGGTATCAGATTGTGCCATTCTTCTCCCTATACTATGCTGAAAACGATGCCCATCATACCTCCCCAAACCTGAACGGTCTCAAATTCATGAGCCGCACACACAGCGTTTTACAAGAGGGGCTTTTCCGTTGGTTTGGGATTTCTCAGGGACATTCAAAGCATAACATCCCCCACACACTTTGCCCCAATTTTTATCTTCTGGATGTTCAAAATAAACCTTACCGATTTGCCCTCATCCCCCCACGACCACTGTAGGCTGCTATCCTTGGCAAAATGCCCTATAGGGCCACAGGGGTCTGTGTTAAGATTCACACAGTATTTTGAGCACAAGTGAGGACTTTTCTTGACCACTCCAACTTCTGCACAGCCATCCCCGGTTGGGGAAGGCTCCAGCGGCAGCCCTACGGCGCTCCGACGGTTATTGTATTTTCTGATCTTCGGGTTGGTGATCGTCGGAATCACCGGGGGCACGGTGCTGCTGCTTTTAGCAGACATCACCAACCGCCTGCGCACCCCTCGGCATGAGCCAGTAACCACCGTCGAATCCCTTCAGATCAGCACGTTTGCCCGATTCGATGAGGCCAAGGTGTTCCCAGTGGGCATCACTGCGCTGCCTGATGGGACTCGCCTGTTGAGTCTGCTTGGCAATGGGCAAATTGTGCGCCTGAACCCCGATGGCAGTTCTAGCCTGTGGAGTCTTCTGACTGCACCGGGGGCGATTGCGGCCGATGCGGATGGCAGCGTGTATGTGGTGGATTATTCCGCCCCAGATTTTCGGGCGTTGGGCAAACTGAAGCGCATCACCCCTGAAGGCAAAGTGACCTATTATGGGGATGCCCTGAATGCCGGGGGACTATCTTTGTTGGCGCAGATCGCTCTTGATGGGGCTGGCAATGTGTACGTCTCCGACCCGGATCGGGCCCTGATCTGGCGTGTGCTGCCCGGTGGGGTGGCGGCTCCATGGTGGGCTATTCCGACGGTGGGAACGGTAAAAGCTGTCCCAATCGGGCTGGCGTACCGGGCCCAACACAATCAACTGCTGGCTGCGGACAGTGGCACAGGGACGATTTATCAGATTGACCTGAACGTGGAACAGCCTACCGGAGAACCGCTCTATCGCAAAGCGGGGATCGATGTGCGCACTTTGACCATTGATGCCCAAGGGCAAATCTATGTGAGTCTGTGGCAGCATGAAAACGGTCAGGTAGCGCGCCTTGAGGCCGATGGAACCCTCACTGTGCTGGCCGAAAAATTCCGCGCCCCGCTGGGTATGGTGGCGGTGGAGGGTAAGGTGTATGTGGTCAACTCCGATCTGCCCGGATTGATCGCCCAGATCAACGCGGAGCCGCCATTTACTGTTGATGTCCTGTCCTCCAAGTGAGGGAGATCGAGGAATGTTCATGACTCGCCTTGAAATTGCCGTGGAGAACTTTGAAGATGCCCTTGCCGCTCAAGAAGGCGGCGCGGATAGTATTGAGATTGCCGCGAGTCTTGATCAGAACGGTCTCACGCCTTCATGGGGGGTGGTGCGTTCCATCCAAACCGCACTGCAAATTGAAACCCATGTGATGATCCGCCCGACAGCCCGTGACTTCATCTACACCAGAGCGGAGATCGATTTGATCTTGGCGCAAGTGCGGGCATTTGCGGCCCTTGGGGTGACAGGTGTGGTCTTTGGGGCCCATACCCCAACGGGCAACCTCGATCTGGGTCTGATTCGACAGGTCAGCCAAGCGCTGGCAGAGGCTGCCCCGGCCCAAGGGCCCAAACCGATCTTAACCGTGCATCGAGCCCTCGATTCATGTGTTGATCCTCATGCGGCGCTGGCGAAGTTGGTTACCTTTGTGCCGCGTGTCCTCAGCGCTGGACACGCCCCCAACGCATGGGAGGGGCGCGAAGATATGCGTCGGTGGACGTCCCGCTTTGGGGATCGAATCTGTTTTGTGGCTTCAGGTGGACTGAAGGCTGATCAATTAAAGTCCTATGTGAGTTACACCAAAGTACCCGTTGTGCATTTGGGGAGTGCGGCCCGCACGGAGGATAAGATAGATAGCGCCAAAGTGCGGATGCTGCGCCAGTTGATTGGCTGAGGCACGCCCGTAGCGGCGTTCAGAATTTGCCCGTCCACTGGATTGAGCCGTACTGATCGCGCTCTAAAAGGGCCGCAGTCTGAGACTCCTCCGGTGTGATCTGTCCGGGCGCAAAACGCACTCCAAAACAATCCGCAAAGGACTGAGCAAAGGCTTCGGCCGCTTGTTCCCAACGCACCCGCTGCCCGTTCACCGCCTGCGCCGTGATCGCCCGCGCCTTCACCCGCTGGCGGGCCGCTTCGCGCGCTCCTTCAGTGCTGAATTTTAAGACGTCACAGATCAGACTTAGATCGCCTTCAAGGGGCAGCGATCCATGCTGGATCAGCCCGCCCATCTTGCGCGCTTGGGCGCTGCCAATTAGCTTTTTACCCTGCGCGCTGATCTCGTAACTGGAAGGCACTTCAAAACAGATCGCCTTGATCGCGCCCTGCTCCTCCGCCTCCGGGTGAGGCAGGGCATCGCCGTTTAAACCCATGATCTCCACGGCCCGCAGCAAAGCCGCGCTGATCCGTTGATAACTTTCGAGGATGGTCCCCTGTGCTAACAGATGCGCTGCCGGCAGGCTGAGGCTGTAGGTCAGTTCCTGAGCGTGAAGGATCGCCCGCCCCCCAGTAAGTCGCCGCACCACATCCCAGCCACACGCTTGCAGTCGGATCAGATCAACGTCGCTTAGGGGCTGGGCATAACCCAATGAGAGACAGGTGGGCTGCCAGCGATAAAGGCGCAAGGTGGGCAAGACTGTACCTGACGCGACAGCGCGCAGGATCGCCTCGTCCACGGCCATGTTCCGCGCCCCCCGCAGAGGCGGCTCAACGATCAAACGCCACAGTTCGGACATGACACTCGTTATGGCTTAAGCGGTGGGCGATCAGGTTTGATCTTCCGATCAAGCTGTACCTGAATCAATTTTTTGAGGATGAGGGTCTTGATCTCACCGGGTTCGGCGTGCCTGCTGAGGGCCCGTTTGGAGAAGAGCAGTTCCCCATTCACGATCACCTCAAACACCCCACCGCTGGTCGGGATCAAGCGCCAATTACCCACAAACCGCTCGATCTCACGGTCACCTAACACTTCGGCTGTCAAACTGACAGCGCGTTCGGTGTAGTTTCAAACGGCACAATATTCCAATGTCACTTCAAGCCAATCTTGCTGCACAATCAACCTCCTTCAGGCGATCTCAGGCGTCGTTGGGAAATAAACCCCATTACCCATTGTATCCCATAGGTGGAGAGGATGAACACAAAGGGATCAGCGGGAAGCCGATAACGGGTGGAAGGATGGAAGATCACGTAAGCAAGGGTGATCGCACCCATGACCATCAGCAGTGGCGCAATTGGTGCCCTAAGACGAGCTGCCCGCCACCAGCCCACGAGGGCCAAAAGCAGCAGCGGCCCAAAGTAGATCAAGTGGAGCACCCGTGCTGCCCGGAAGGCCGTGGTTTCATAAAGCAGGGCCGCGTCGTCTTGTAAACGGGCTGTTGGGGGCACACTGTAAGGGGTGATCGCTGGATTCCATAACGTGATCAACTTTACCCCAACCAACCGAGGGATTTCCTGAGGGTTGGCGCGCACATAGGCAATTGCTTGATCCCGGTGCCAATTGGCGGACTCAACCTCGTTTAGGTTGGGCGGTGCAGTCGGCAGACAGTCCACCCATTGGGCATCCCAACCATTCAGCAGATAATCCACCACACAGGCATTGTTCCCCTGATGCAGGTTGCTGCCGTCATTGGTGCTGATCAATACAAAAGCGTGGTGCAAGTTGATATTACGCAGCACCCACGGTGTGATCACCAACAGGGCCAGCGCCCCACTGATCAGCCCCAACCGAAGCGCCCGAAAAAACCCCAAACGATGCCACCACCACAAGCCCGCAAGGGGCAAAATGAGCAGGGCCAATGTTTTGGTGAGCGCCGCCGCCCCTAGACAGACGCCCATCCATGCCCCCTGTCGCAGGGCCGCTCCCCGTGAAGGCGAATCCAGTGTCTGATACAGCGCCAAGATCGCCAGCGCGAGCAGGCACAGGAATACC